>JAFVSV010000057.1 GCA_017503575.1 Alistipes sp.
ATAGTAGTTTTTTGAGTTTAAGGTTCAATCATACAAATATACTATATTTTTTTCAAATATAGTAGCCATTAAATATATTTTTTATTTGGCATCTTTTTATCACTCTTTTTAGTTGCGTTTTTTGATATTTATTTGTACATTTGTGTACCACTATTACTGGAGCTCGAAGCGCCCTCGATGGGGGGTCGTTGAATTGCGAAATTGATTGTTATTTTATTTTTGATGCTATGAATGCAGTGTATATCTGGATAATTGTAGCCCTGTTGCTATTTATCGTTGAGCTTATGACCTCGGGCTTTGCTGTCATCTGTCTTGCCATAGGTGCCGCTGGTGGTGCTGTGGCAGCAGCCTTCACCGATAGTCTTGAGATAGAGCTACTTGTTTTTGCCATTGTGTCGGTGCTATCTATTGCCGCGGTGCGTCCCGTACTCAAGCGTACGTTCATGCGCAAGGAGAGCGTGAAGACCAATGCCGATGCGATGATTGGCCGTCGCGGTGTGGCGTGTGCCACAATCGACGATGACGAGGGTCGTGTGATGATTGATGGCGTCGACTGGAAGGCTCGTTCCGAGAGCGGTGAGCGTATAGAGAAGGGCACGAAGGTCGTAGTCGTGAAGATGGAGAGTATTATATTAATTGTTAAATCGTTATAAGTATGGAAGAGTTGGGTATTTCGCCAGTATTGGCTGTTGTAATTGTTGTCGCGCTCATCGCGATAATATATGTCCTCAAGGGATTTAAGATTGTACCGCAGTCGGAGACCCGCGTTGTTGAGCGCTTGGGTCGCTACGATAGAACGTTGCAGTCGGGTATCAACTACCTCTTTCCTATTATAGACCGCGCACGCGAGGTGTATCAGCGTGACGAGGTGCGTTACTCCGATGGCACGAAGCTCGCCATGTTGCGCACAACATCTCGTATCGACCTCCGCGAGCAGGTGTATGACTTCGATAAGCAGAGTGTGATTACAAAGGATAACGTGACGACCACAATCAATGCGTTGCTCTACTTCCAGATTGTCGACCCCGTGAAGTCGGTATACGAGATTGATAATCTCCCTAATGCTATCGAGAAGCTCACGCAGACAACCTTGCGTAACGTGATTGGCGAGTTGGAACTTGACGAGACCCTAACATCGCGCGACACCATTAACTCGAAGCTTCGTGCCGTACTCGATGAGGCAACAAATAAGTGGGGCGTTAAGGTTAACCGTGTGGAGTTGCAGGATATCACACCTCCCGAGTCGGTACGTCGTACCATGGAGCTTCAGATGCAGGCCGAGCGTGAGCGTCGTGCGAAGGTGCTCGAGGCCGAGGGTCAGAAGGAGGCTATGATTCTCAAGTCGGAGGGTGAGAAGGCGTCACAGATTAACCAGGCGGAGGCCGAGAAGCAGACACAGATTCTCAAGGCGCAGGGTGAGGCTGATGCCAAGGTGTTGCAGGCGGTAGCCGAGGCCGAGGCCATCACACGCGTTACGGAGGCCATAGCCAACTCGAAGACCGATCCAGCAACATATATGCTTCTCACGAAGTATGTCGATTCACTCAAGGAGATTGCGGCTGGCGACAAGACAAAGACCGTATTCTTGCCATTTGAGGCGTCGAACCTTGTGTCAGCACTTGGCTCACTTACGGAGCTTATCGACAAGTCGAAGACGAAGTAGTGCTTATTTAGGTGGGCGTAATAGTATTAGAGACGACTTCAAAATTTTTGAGGTCGTCTCTAATACTAAGTATTACACATATTAGTCGTGGTTGCGTATTAGTTCGTAGTCGCGTTGTAGTTGCTCCTTAAGGTCACTGATGGACGCAAAACGCTTCTCGTCGCGTATGCGCTCTATGAGTGTCACGCGCAGGCGACGCCCATATAGGTCGCCCTTAAAGCCTATAACGTGTGTCTCGAGCAGCACCTCCTTGCCGCCTACCGAGGGGCGTATGCCGATATTGGACATCGCCTTATATGTCGTGCCATCAATAATCACCGACGAGCGATATACACCACGCTCAATATCCTCATGGCCGTCAATAGTCATATTGGCGGTGGGGAAGCCTAAGGCGCGCCCAATCTTCTTGCCGTGAATAACCTCTGCCTCTATCTCAATCATAATCAATCCTAATGTTATGAGGTGTCCTGCTCTGCCTGCTCTGCCTGCTCTGCCTGCTCCGCCTGTTCTGTTCTGCTCTGCCTGCTCTGCTTTGCTCTGCCCACCTCGCGATATTCATAAAAATGAGGATGCGCCACTTTTTGAGCGTCATCCCCACTTACACATTATGCTTTGCGCTTTAGTCGCGCAATGGGTGTCTGCGAGCCAATTACTGGGTCGCCAATCTCTACAAAGAGCTCCGAATCCTTGGGGATAAGGATGTCAACACGCGAGCCGAACTTGATAAATCCAAGACGGTCGTTCTGTCTAACGCGCTTGCCAGGTTTAGCGTACGATACAATACGGCGAGCGATGAGACCCGCAATCTGGCGCATAAGCACCTTGCGGCCATCCTTAAGGCGTATGACTGTCGTCGTGCGCTCATTCTCGTTCGATGATTTGGGGTGCCATGCCACAAGGAAGCGGCCATGGTGGTGCTTGGCATACTCAATCTCGCCGCCCACGGGGAACCAGTTAATATGCACGTTCGTTATAGACATGAAGATAGATATCTGTAACATCTCGCAGTCGATGTGCTCCTTCTCGTGTACAACCTCCGTAACCACTACACGACCATCACATGGTGAGAATACCAATTCGTCGTCATGTATCTGCACTCGTCGTGGCTCGCGGAAGAAGGCGGCAACGAAGAACCAGAATACGAGGAGGAAGATGGCAATAAACCACATGAAGCCCGAGAAGCTATCTATGAGCCAGTAGCCCAAAAACCATATCGCAAGACAGAAGAGTCCGGTTAGACCTATTATCTTGTATCCCTCTTTGTTAATCTTCATACTTTATAGTCGTTTTAAGGTTAGTTCTCTGTTACATCAGAAATATCACAAGGTATGCGAAGGCAAAGGGTGACGAGATGAGCACCGCGTCGAAGCGGTCAAGCATGCCACCGTGACCTGGAAGAATATTGCCCGAGTCCTTGATGCCTGCCTCGCGCTTGAACATAGACTCCACAAGGTCGCCAAGGACACTTGTGATAGCCACTACACCCGCAAGACCTATCCACATCATCGTGCAGCCGCCAACCACCGAGGCTCCTATGGCACCCATGCCTAAGGCGCCAATGACGCCTCCTATGAAGCCCTCCCATGACTTCTTGGGCGATATACGCTCGCACATGCGGTGCTTACCCATGGTGACACCTACAAGGTAGGCACATACGTCGTTCGCCCACACGATGAATAGGTAGAAGAGGAATGCCTCAGCCTTCCATGCGCCGCCGCCCAACATCAATGGTATGAGGAGCATTAGTGTGAGTGGAAATGCGACGTACCATACTCCCATCAGCGTTGTCGCTACGTTGCGCAGTGGAGTAGCTGACTCCTTGAATAGCTCCAGGATGAAGGTCGTAGGTATGAGTAGGGTCAGGTAGATGAAGCCCCCAATGACGAGTGCCCAGTCTATATCTGTTGCTGTACCATAGCCCACGAAGTAGGCAAAGACGGTGACAAAGAGCGTGATGCCCGACACAAGGCCTGTGACAAGCTGTGGGGTAGAGCCAGTAGTCTTAGCAAGGCGGTAGAACTCCAACATGCCGACGACGAGTATAAGGCCGAGTAGTGCGCCATAGCTATATCTTCCGCCGTATGCCGCAGCAAGCACAACTGCCAATAGAGCAATGCCGCTGAGTGTTCTGACCAGTAGGTTGCGCATCTTATCGCTCATTACTTATCCTCCTTGTTTTTTCCCTCCTCGGGTGTTATTTCATACTTAATCTCAACGTCGCCATCAGCTACGATGTTGCCCTCTGTGGCGCTCTTCGCCTTATCGTTCTTTGGCGCTTCAGCCTCGAGACGCTCCTTCTCAATCTGTTGAGCGCTCTTGCCAAGTATTGCCTCGATATCCTCCGAGAAGATGGTCTCCTTGGCGATGAGCAGGTCTGCCATACGCTCGATATTCTCGCGCTCGGCGTCGATAATCTGACGTGTGAGCGTTACAGCTTCATCCACGATGCGTCGTACCTCGCTGTCTATAAGCTCGGCAGTCTTCTCCGAGAATGGCTTTGTGAACATATCGCGCTGCCCCGTGGCGTCGTAGAAGCTGATGTTGCCTACCGCAGGACTCATGCCGTAGTATGCCACCATGGCGTATGCCATCTTGCTTGTGCGCTCCAAGTCGTTGATAGCGCCTGTGCTGGTGACGTCCATTAGCATCTGCTCCGAGATACGGCCACCAAGCAAGCCCGCCATCTTGTGCATGAAGTGCTCAACATTGTGGTTTACACGCTCCTCGGGCAGATACCATGTGGCACCAAGAGCGCGACCACGAGGTATAATCGTAATCTTAAGCACGGGATCGCAGTTCTTCAATCGCCACATCACCGTAGCGTGTCCCGCCTCGTGGATGGCTGTTGCGCGACGCTCCTGTGCGGTCATTGGCATATTGCGGCGCTCGAGACCTCCGACAATACGGTCAATAGCCGATAGGAAGTCCTCGATGGTTACAGCCTCCTTATTGTTACGCGCAGCGATGAGGGCTGCCTCGTTACATACGTTGGCAATATCGGCACCCGCGAAGCCTGGGGTCTGCTTGGCGAGGAACTCGCGGTCGAGGTCCTTGTCGAGCTTCAGCTTCTTGAGGTGTACCTCGAATATCTGCTGACGCTCCTTGACATCGGGTAGGCCGACCTCAATCTGTCGGTCGAAACGACCAGCACGCATCAGCGCCTTGTCGAGAATATCTACACGGTTTGTTGCTGCGAGGACGATGACACCCGTATTTGTCTGGAAGCCATCCATCTCGGTGAGCAACTGGTTGAGAGTGTTCTCTCGCTCGTCGTTACCCGAGAAGCCTGAGTTCTTGCCACGCGCACGGCCTATGGCGTCAATCTCGTCGATGAAGACGATACACGGCGCGAGCTTCTTGGCCTGCTCGAAGAGGTCGCGAACGCGCGATGCACCAACGCCCACGAACATCTCCACAAAGTCGGAACCCGAAATTGAGAGGAATGGAACGTTTGCCTCGCCAGCCACAGCCTTGGCAAGCAGCGTCTTACCTGTTCCTGGAGGGCCTGCAAGAAGTGCGCCCTTAGGTATCTTTGCACCCAACGCCTTGTACTTGTCTGCCTTCTTGAGGAAGTCTACAATCTCCATAATCTCGACCTTGGCCTCCTCCAAGCCCGCCACATCCTTGAATGTCACGCGGTTTTTGCCATCCTTGTCCGATACATGGGCGCGTGCCTTGCCGACATTCATGATGCCGCCACCACCGCCACCACTCGCTCCGCGCGACATGCTGCGCATGATGAATATCCATACAATGATGATGAGAATCCATGGTAGGAAGTCGAGGACGTAGTCCCAAAAACCCTTCTCCGAGCGCTCGAACTTAATCGCTACGCGAGGGAAGTTGTCGGGGATAACTATGCTGTCGTAATCAATGCTCTCGGCTATTGGCGCGATGACATTGGTAGCGGGTTGGTCGCCAACCTCGGTGTTTGTCTCCTCGGTTGTGGCGTTTGATGCAGCCAACTCCTCCTCGGTCATTGTCTCGTCAGTGGGCGTCTCTACAACCTCTACAACTGCCACGTTGTTTAGAGCCTGCATGACGCGCACATAGTGTAGCTTCTCGGCGAACTCTATTCTGTTGTGGAAGTTCTCGATGTCGCCACCCGTATTGTATTTAATCTGTGCTCCCGACTTAGGCATATCCTTGAAGCGACCATCATTTGCCAAGGCCTCTTTGGCATCGTCTGTGAGGTATACCGACGCTATCTCGCCGTCAAGCACCTCGATGCGCTCCACATATCCCTTCTTGACAAGGTCGGTGACCATCGCCCAATCACCCTCGACAGGCTTCTCCTCCGAGCCGCCAAATATCGAGTATCCAACTATAACTAATCCCACCATGAGCCATAGCCACATAAAGTTGAAGCGTGGCCTTGGCTGGGGCATTTGTGCTCTATTTGCCATCTTTTAATCTCCTAAATCTTCTGCTCTTAACTCTAATTACACTAATCTCCAAACTCGTAACGCTTCATTGGCGCATCTGCCCATAGCTCCTCCAAGCGATAGAACTCGCGAAGCTCCGTCTGGAAGATGTGAACAATGACATCGGTGTAGTCCATAGCCACCCAAAAAGCATTCTGGCGACCCTCAACGCGTGCGGGCCACTCGCCCATAACCTCAAAAACTTTCTCCTCGACGCTCTGCGATATAGCATCTACCTGTGTCGTTGAGTCGGCGTGACATACCACAAAATGTGAGCAAATAGCACCGTCGAAACCCGACAAATCGAGCGATACGATGCCCTGACCCTTCTTGTCGTCTATGCCCTCAACTATTGCATTAATAAGTTTTTCCAAATTCTCCATATCTAATTTATTTATTGTCAATATCTTAATCGCTCCTGCTGTGCTACGCACATGTATATGCGTACTATGCGTGTGCGATACTATCGTGCAAATATACGAAAAAAATGTGAAACCAAAAACTATCGAGCCATTTATTCTCCGATAGACAACTATTGGCGACCATCGTACAACTTGCCGTAAATCGTGAGGGTGCCCGCCGAATTATTGCTATTCGGCAGACACCCTCACCTATTCGTGGTTGTCTAAAAGTGCTGTTTTAGATTTTCTCCTGGTCGACGCAATTTAGAATAGTTTTGCGCAATGCTTCCACTATTGACTGCTTCACATAAGTACGGCTTACGGCCAATGCTACGCGGCGTGATGTGGCACCCTTAGCGATGCTCTTTACACTGTTGCGGCGAGCTTGTGGAATAAACTCCAAAGCCATCTCTGGGATGATGGTCATACTCGATGTGCAGTCGACCATTCGCATAAGCGTATCGAGCGAACCCGACTCGAAGTAGAAGCGTGACGGAATGTTGCGTGCTGCTTGACATAGCTCCAATATCTGGTCTCGCATGCAATTGCCTCGGCTCAAGAGGATTAGCTCCTTAAAGTCGATGTCTTCGATGCGTATATTCGAGCGCTCGAATAGTGGGTGCGAGGGTGATATATATGCGTAGAAATGGTCGCTGAAGAGGTCGTGTTCGGTGATGCCCTCACCGCACGTTCCACTCGCCACAAGAGCGGCATCTATGCGGTCGTGCTTGAGTGCTTCGATGATGTCGGCAGTAACCATCTCACTAATCTCCAACTCCACCTTTGGGTACTCCTTTACGAAGGTTGGAATGAACTTGTGAAGCAGGTATGGGGCGATTGTAGGAATTACGCCAAGACGCATTTTTCCTGCTGTCTCACCGCGCATCTCGGCAACCGACTCGCGGATGTAGTTATACGAGCGTAGCGTCTCGCGAGCCTGCTCCAAAACTACCTCACCTACGGCAGTAGGAATGATGGGTTTCTTTGTGCGGTCGAGCAGTACAGCGCCTAACTCCTCCTCGAGCGCCTTGATCTGCATAGATAGCGATGGCTGTGTCACGAAGCAGTGCTCGGCAGCTACTGAAAAACTGCCGCAGTTGGCAACGGCCATCAGATATTCAAGCTGAATTATAGTCATATCTTTATAAGTTGTTTGAGTTTGCTTGTGACAAAGTTATAATAAAAATTTATAAATCGTGCAATATTTTGTGAAACTTAACGAATTTTTGTTAAATTTGTCGCCTACATGTGTTTATAATAGGGATGCAATATTTTGAAATTAAACAAAACGAGATAGTTAATCACTTATGAAGAAGATAATTCTAACCGGAGATCGCCCTACGGGTAAGTTGCATTTGGGACATTTTGTGGGCTCTTTGGGCCGTCGTGTAGAGTTGCAGAACTCTGGCGAGTACGATAAGATTTTTATCATGATTGCCGATGCACAGGCGCTCACCGACAATGCCGACAACCCCGATAAGGTGCGCGAGAATATTATTGAGGTTGCCCTCGACTACCTATCGTGTGGTATAGACCCCGAGAAGTCGACAATCTTCATTCAGTCGTATGTTGCCGAGCTTACCGAGTTGGCATTCTACTACATGAACCTCGTTACCGTGCAGCGTCTTCAGCGCAACCCAACTGTCAAGGCGGAGATTCAGTTGCGTGGTTTTGCCGAGCATGGCGAGGGTGATGACAACCAGCAACGCAAGGGTACTCCCGTGGGCTTCTTTACATACCCCATATCGCAGGCATCGGATATCACAGCTTTCCGCGCCACGGTAGTCCCCGTGGGTGAGGATCAGGAGCCTATGATTGAGCAGACACGCGAGATTGTGCACAAGTTCAACTCGGTATATGGTGATACTCTTGTTGAGCCACAGATTATGTTGCCCTCGAATGCGGCATGCTTGCGCCTGCCAGGTACCGATGGCAAGGCGAAGATGTCGAAGTCGCTTGGCAACTGCATCTATCTCTCGGATAGTGCCGACGATGTGAAGAAGAAGGTTATGAGCATGTATACCGACCCCGACCATTTGCGTGTCGAGGACCCAGGTAAGGTTGAGGGTAACACCGTCTTCACATACCTCGATGCCTTCTCGCGCCCCGAGCACTTTGAGAAGTATCTGCCCGACTACGAGAACTTGGATGCCCTCAAGGCACACTACCGTCGTGGCGGTCTTGGTGACGTTAAGGTTAAACGCTTCCTTATCGCCGTACTCGAGGAGCTGTTGCAACCTATCCGCGAGCGTCGCAAGCACTATGAGCAACATATCGAGGAGGTATACGAGATATTGCGTCGTGGCTCTGATGAGGCGCGTGCTACGGCTGCCGAGACCTTGGCAGATGTGCGTCGTGCAATGCGCATCAACTACCTCGAGGATAGAGAGCTTATCGAGCGTCAGGCTGCTGAGTACCGCAAATAATAGTCGCTCCATGATTTTTGTATGAGTGCAAATACTCAAAATATCGGAGAGCGTATAACATCGCTCCTAATATCGGCATCGCGGCGATTGTCCAATGCCCAGATGATGGCAATCCTCGCTGTCATCGTGGGTCTCTTTGCTGGTATTGGAGCATACGTCTTCAATACGTTACTCCACTTTATATCACACTCGCTAACCTCGTGGACACCCGATGACCAGGCGCAGTGGCTCTATTTGGTATACCCCGGATTGGGTATCATCCTCGCCACGCTCTTTGTCAAATACATCGTCAAGGATGGTATCTCCGAGGGTGTCACGCGTGTGCTTTATGCCATGTCGCGTAAGGACTCGCGCATTGCTGGCCATAACTGCTGGAGCTCTATTGTGGGTGGTGCTACAACCATCGGCTTTGGTGGCTCGGTAGGCCCCGAGGCACCTATTGTGCTTACGGGTGCAGCTCTTGGCTCCAATGTAGGTAAGTTCATGCGCCTAAACTACAAGAACATCACACTGCTGCTCTGTTGTGGTGCAGGTGCTGCGGTGGCTGCAATCTTTAAGGCCCCTATCACAGGTGTAGTCTTCGTCATCGAGATTCTGATGCTCGACATCACCTCGAAGTCTATCATCCCGCTACTCATGGCGTCAGTGACGGCGACCATCACCTCGTTGTCGCTACACGGCTTCTCGCCAATCATCGCCGTAACGCTTAGCGAGAGCGATATGTTTCAGGTGTCGCAGATACCAGCTTTCCTACTTCTCGGCTGCTTCTGCGGTGTCATGGCATACTACTTCACCTCGGTGAACTCTATGGTGGGAGGCTTCTACCACTCGATGAAGAGCCAGTGGCGCAAGTGGCTATATGCCGCCTTGACACTTGGCATCCTCATCTTCATCTTCCCACCTCTATATGGCGAGGGTCACGATAGCTTTGGCGCCCTTATGTCGGGCGAGACAGATGTGCTCTTCAATAATACACTCTTCTATGGCCTCAGCGATGCCGACTGGTTCCTTATCATCTATCTCGTTGCCGTCATGCTCTTTAAGGTTATCACCATGGCGACGACAAATGCGGCAGGTGGTGTGGGTGGTACCTTCGCCCCCTCGCTATTTGTGGGTGCCTTTGCTGGTGCGTCGTTGGCGGTAATATGTCGTGAGGTCTTCCACTCGGATGTCTCCATAACGTCGTTCACCCTTGTGGGTATGGCGGGCGTGATGTCGGGTGTGATGAAGGCACCGCTGACATCCATCTTCCTTATCGCCGAGCTCTCGAATGGCTATGGCCTCTTCATCCCGCTGATGATAGTATCGGGCATATCGTTTGCCGTAAACTTTGGTCTCGACCGCGACTCGATATACACCAAGCAGCTGCGTATGCGTGGTGAGCTTCTCACGCACGACAAGGACTCGTCGGCATTCGTCTTCCTGCGTCTCGACGAGCTTATGGAGACCGACTTCGTACGTCTCAGGGAGACTACGACGCTTGGTGATGTGGTCAACATCATCTCGAGTGCGCGCCGCAATATCTTCCCCGTTATAGACAACTATGGTAAGCTATTAGGTATCGTTCAGCTCGATGACCTACGTCACGATATGTTCAACCGTGAGAAGTGGGGCGTCTCTATCATGAACTACATGATACAGCCGCCCGACAAGATTGATAGTAGCGACTCGATACAGAGCATCATGCCTCGCTTCGAGCAGGGTAAGACATGGATGTTGCCTGTTGTCGATAACGAGAACCACTACAAGGGCTTTATCTCCAAGTCGCGAATACTTAACGCCTATCGCGAGGCGCTGGTAAATGTATCGCAGGCGGACTAAACTACAAATTTAGAAATGAGCAATTAGCACACACTGCTAACTGAAAAAGATAATTTATAAAACAAGATAATATGGCATTACAATGTGGAATTGTAGGACTCCCAAACGTGGGTAAGTCGACAATATTTAACTGCTTGTCGAATGCGCGTGCGCAGGCGGCAAACTTCCCCTTCTGCACCATCGAGCCTAATGTCGGTGTTATCACCGTGCCCGACGAGCGCCTCACCAAGCTCGTGGAGATTGATAACCCCAAGCGTGTGGTGCCCACAACCATCGAGATTGTGGATATCGCTGGTCTTGTGAAGGGTGCATCTAAAGGCGAAGGTCTCGGTAATAAGTTCCTTGCTAACATTCGTAACACCAACGCTATCATCCATGTGTTGCGCTGTTTCGAGAATGAGAATATCACACACGTTGACGGCACCGTAGACCCTGTGCGCGACAAGGGTATCATCGACACCGAGCTTCAGCTCAAGGACCTTGAGACCATTGAAAACCGTATAGGCAAGTGCCAGAAGCAGGCTACCGCAGGCGATAAGAATGCCAAGCGTCAGTACGACATCCTCTGCCGCTACAAGGAGGCATTGGAGCAGGGACTCTCGGCACGCACCGTGGAGCTAACGGCCGAGGAGCGAAAGTCGGTATGGGATCTAAACCTCCTTACCGACAAGCCTGTACTCTATGTGTGTAATGTTGACGAGGCATCTGCCGTTAAGGGTAATGCCCATACTGAGGCTGTCAAGGCTGCCATCGCCAACGAGCATGCCGAGATGCTTATCGTCGCAGCCTCTGCCGAGGCCGACATCGCAGAACTCGAGAGCTACGAGGAGCGCCAGCTCTTCCTTCAGGATATGGGTCTCGAGGAGTCTGGTGTGAGCCGTCTTATCAAGGCTGCATACCGTCTACTCGACCTCCAGACATTCTTCACCACAGGTGCTGACGAGAGTCGTGCATGGACATTCCGTCGTGGCATGAAGGCGCCCGAGACTGCGGGCATCATACACACTGACTTTGAGCGAGGCTTCATCCGTGCCGAGGTCATCAAGTATGCCGACTATGTAGAGCTTGGCTCCGAGCGTGCTTGTCGTGATGTCGGAAAGATTGGCATCGAGGGTAAAGAGTATGTAGTTGAGGATGGGGATATAATGCACTTCCTCTTCAACGTATAATTTTGTTGTGATAAGGCATCATCTACTGCCGCTAACGAAATATATCGTCAATGGGCAGTACGCACAAGTACAGCCCATCGACGCTAATTTCGCCGAGCGTTGTATCTAATGCCTTCTGACAACAAACCGTTGCTGTAATAAGGAATCATCTGCAACGCCCTACTTGTTCGAGAACTTGGCAGCTGAACCTACCATAACAGCCGAATTGTTTAACTGTTGCGTCGAGCAACATAAAACCTAAATACTATGAGTGAGACTAACAGCACAGGTACCATGAAAAGCCTTTGGAAGTATGTAATTATCGCTGTTGCCGTTATCGTATCGGCCATCGTCCTATCAATGGCCTACACCGAGAAGTACAAGGCAAAGCCAGGAACAATAACCGTCACAGGCCTCGGCGAGCAGGAGTTCACATCGAACATGATTGCCATCCAGGGTAGCATATCAGTAGCCAATGTTGATGCTGCTGACGGCTATCGCGACCTTATGCAGAAACGCGAAACGCTCGTATCATATCTCGAGGAGAATGGCGTATCAACAGATGACCTATCATTTGGCATGCCATCGACATACAGACAGTTTAAGTCTGAATACGTAAATGGCGAATACATAGGTGAGCGTTTCTCACACTACTCGCTATCAATGTCGTTCGCAATAGAGTCTACCGATGTGGATAAGGTCGAGGGTGTGGCACAGCAGTTGCCAGCGCTCATCGAGCAGGGTGTCGACATCAACGTCTACGACCCACTATACTACTTCACAGGCCTTGACGACCTCAAGCACGACCTTTTAGCTCGGGCTGCGGCTGATGCTAAGGCGCGTGCAACACAGATTGCATCCAACTCGGGAGTTAAGTTGGGCGCTCTCAAGGATTCGCGTGCTGGCGTATTCCAGATTACCTCGGTAAGCGGTAACGAGGAGTTCTCGGCAGGTGGTATCTACAACCTTACATCGCGCGACAAGAAGGCGCGTGTTACCGTACGTTCGGTATTCGCTATCGAAGAGTAATATACCAAACAATTATAGATAAACATTCAGTTAAAGCATAAGATTATGAATCGTGAAGTAAGAGTACGTTTTGCGCCAAGCCCCACAGGACCTCTCCACATTGGTGGCGTGCGCACAGCACTATACAACTATCTCTTTGCGCGTCGTCATGGTGGCAAGATGATACTTCGTATCGAGGACACCGACTCACAGCGCTTTGTGCCAGGTGCCGAGGAGTATATTATCGAGTCGCTCAAGTGGTGCGGCATCGAGATTGACGAGGGTGTAGGCGTGGGTGGTCCTCACGCTCCATACCGTCAGAGCGAGCGTAAGGATATATACCTCAAATATGCCAAGCAGCTTGTTGACGCGGGCTGGGCATACTACGCATTCGATACCCCCGAGGAGCTCGATGCACTGCGTAGCCAGGCGGAGCAGGAGGGTAAGACCTTCGCATACAACTACGAGGTGCGCGAGAAGCTCGCTACATCACTTGCCTTGAGCAAGGAGGAGGTTGAGGCACGCATTGTGCGTGGCGACCAGTGGGTGGTACGCTTCAAGATGCCAGAGAATGAGGTTGTCAAGATGGATGACCTTATCCGTGGCCATGTGGAGATGAACACCTCGACACTCGACGACAAGGTGTTATATAAGTCGGCGGACTCGCTACCTACATACCACCTCGCAAATATCGTCGACGACCACCTCATGGAGATTTCGCACGTCATTCGCGGTGAGGAGTGGTTGCCATCGCTACCTTTGCACTATCTCCTATATCGCGCCTTTGGCTGGACAGATACGCAGCCCGAGTTTGCCCATTTGCCTCTTTTGCTTAAGCCTACGGGTGGCGGTAAGCTCTCGAAGCGCGATGGCGATAAGATGGGCTTCCCTGTATTCCCACTATTCTGGACATCACCTTCGGGCGAGACGGCGCGTGGCTATCGTGAGGATGGCTACCTCCCCGAGGCATTTATAAATATGTTGGCGCTCCTCGGTTGGAACCCTGGCACCGAGCAGGAGATATTCTCTATGCAGGAACTTGTCGACGCCTTCTCGTTGGATCGCGTATCTAAAGCAGGTGCTCGCTTTCAGCCCGACAAGGCGAAGTGGTTTAATGCGCAGTATATGCACAACCTCACCGACGAGCAACTTGCACCCATCATGCAGCCTATTCTCAAGGAGCATGGCGTTGAGGTGTCGGACGAGTTGGCAGGACGTGCCGCAGGCATCATGAAGGAGCGTGTGACGCTCACAACAGAGTTGTGGGACCTCACCTCGTTCTTCTTCGTGGCTCCCGAGGAGTATGACGAGAAGCTCGTAAAGAAACAGTGGAAGGGTGACAACGTCCTAATGCTCAAGGCACTCAGAAGCCTGCTGCTCACCATTGACGACTTCTCGAAGGAGAATACCGAGAGCATTGTTCGTGCATGGATTGAGACTAATGGTTACTCGTTGGGTCAGGTGATGAACACCTTGCGTTTGGCATTGGTAGGTGCAGGTAAGGGTCCTGGTATGTTCGATGTCACAGAGTTCTTGGGTCGCGAGGAGTGCATCAAGCGTATTGACAACCTTATTGAGAATGTAACGCCACAACTTTAGTTACTATGGAGATATTTCAGCATATATGGGGCTCGACACCCGAGGGTGAGGCCATCATCCTCTACACCATGCGTAATAGCCGTGGCTCGGAGGTGCAGCTATGTAATGTTGGCGCTTCGATCGTAAGCGTTAAGTTTGCCGACCGCAACGGTAACATCGACGATGTGGCACTCGGATATAAGGATTGCATGAGCTACTTTGGCGATGGCGCCGCAAGTGGCAAGAGTGTTGGTCGTGTGGCAGGCCGTATTGCTCGTGGCCACCTTGTTGTCGACGGTGTGGAGTATCGTCTCGAGGTTAACAATGGCCCTAACCACCTACATGGTGGCACCAAGGGCTATGCTAACTGCTATTGGGAGAGTCGCATCGAGACCAATAGGGTAGTCTTCTCGCGCATCTCCGAAGATATGGAGCAGGGCTATCCAGGTGAGCTTATGGTGGAGGCGGTGTACGACTTCGACGATGAGGATAACTTGGAGATTACATACCTTGCAAAGGGTAATAAGAATACCGTTGTTAACCTTACGAACCACCTCTACTGGAACCTCCATGGTGAGGGCTCGGGCAAGACAATCCTTGACCACGAGTTGCAGCTAAACTGCTCGAAGGTGTTGGAGATGGATACGGTGCAGATACCCACGGGAGCACTTCTTGAGGTTAAGAATACGCCTCTCGACTTTACGTCGTGGCGTCGCTTTGGCGATGAGATTGATGCCGAGTTCAACAACATCCGCAACTTCCGCGGCTATGACCACTGCTTTGTTGTCGATGGCTACAAGAAGAATATCCTTGCCGAGGTAGGCGAGCTACGCTGTGAGGCTACGGGACGCAGGGTGAAGATACTATCGTCGCAGCCCGCTGCTGTGCTCTATACGGGCAACTGGCTTGCTGGTGGCTGTCCTGTGACAAAGTCCGACTCGCGCTATGAGGACTACGCCGGTGTGGCTATCGAGTGCCAGGCGTATAGTGATGCTGTTAACCATCCCGACTTCCCATCTATCGAGCTTAAGGCAGGCGAGCTTTACTGCAATAAGATAGTCTTCCAGCTCGGTACGTTCTAATCTGTCGAAAGAGAGTATTGAAAGCGAAATTTAACACAGAGTGTTAAGGTTTCGCTTTTTTTTGTATATTTGTGGCTAAAGTGTGAATATGAAATAAACTTAATACAACCAAAATGAACAGATTTCTTCTATTGACCATTCTTGCATTTGCACTCACAGCATGTGTGAAGGAGAGTGTTGACGATATCCCTAAAGATGTGGAGGCGTCAAGCAAGATTCATAACTGGGGCGAGGATGCTGCTAAGGGTCGCCTTATGGTGCGCCTTGTAGAGGGTGTCGAGGGCATCAGTGTCGACGGCATAGCCCTCGATGTTGAGCCTCTATTCCCCAAGACTACGGGCAATGCGAAACTCGACCGCTGGATGTTGGTGCACTTCGACAAGGCGTTGGATTTGCAAAGCGTTGCCGAGGCTATCGCCAAGGATAGCGGCGTTGAGCGTGTCGAGTTCGACCTACCTATGAAGCGTATTAAGAGCGAGGCGTTGCCTATGCCAGCGTCACGCCCAGAGCCCACACGCTCCGTGGAGCTTCCTTTCAATGACCCTGAGCTACCATATCAGTGGCACTACTATAACGATGGCTCGCTTGCTGCCTATGCCAACAAGGCGGAGCAGTGCTTGGCGGGAGCAGATATCAACCTACTCAATGCGTGGAAGTACACAGCAGGCGATAGTCGTGTTATTGTGGCGGTGATGGATGGTGGTATTATGTGTGACCACCCCGACCTTAAGGATAATATGTGGGTCAACGAGGCAGAGCAGAATGGTCAGAAGGGTATCGATGATGATGGCAACGGCTATGTCGACGATATCCACGGCTATAACTTCGTAGCGGACTCGGGCAATGTTACTGCCGATGACCACGGTACGCATGTGGCGGGTACTATCTCTGCGGTGAACAACAATGGCTATGCCGTATGTGGTATCGCTGGTGGTACGGGTAATAACGATGGTGTTCGCCTTATGTCTATCCAGATTTTCGAGGGCGAGGAGAGTTGCTACCAGCACCAGATTGCGCGTGGCTACCACTATGCTGCCGATAATGGAGCAGTGCTTATCAACAACTCGTGGGGCTATGAGCCCGGTGGCTACATCTCGGACAATGATTTCGAGAAGTGGGACTCGGCACTTAAGAATGCTATTGACTACTTCCAGTCGAATGCTCGCTTGGAGGGCGTCATGGAGGGCGGCGTGGCAATCTTTGCTGCGGGCAATGAGACATATCATCAGCCATGCTACCCAGGCGCTTTCCATAAGTACGTCTGCGTTACGGCGATGGCGTCGGACTATACTGCTGCGTACTACACCAACTATGGACCTGGCTGTAATGTGGTAGCTCCGGGTGGCGATGCAAACTACGGCACTCTCTTATGCATATCTTCGACATCCACAAACATTGATTATGGCTACGAGTATATGCAGGGTACCTCTATGGCAACACCTCATGTTACTGGTTGTGCAGCTCTTGCACTTTCGTATGCTCTGAAGCAGGGCTATACGCTTACACCCGACTATCTGCGTGCACTTATCCAGACTTCGGTACACGATATAAATCAGTACCAGACAGGTACGAAGAGCTACTTCGACCCTGTTCAAGGCTCGTACTACAATATGCCGCTTGCCCCCTATGCCAAGAAACTCGGCTCGGGATATATCGACGCTCACCTGCTACTTATGCAGATGGATTCGACCCCTTGCCTATACTTTAAGAGAGGCGTCTCAACATCGCTATCGCTTGACGAATACTTTGGCGGAGGCTCGGAGGATTTAACCTATCAGGGTTGCGAGGTTTCGGACGAGGTGCGCGATGCCCTTGGCATGCAGGGTAAGCCTCGTATCGAGAATGGTATGCTCTCTATTCAGTGCAATAAACCTGGCTCGGGACGTATCAAGGTTAAGGCTATCATCGGCGGAGACATCGTTGGTGGCGACGTGATGGGCGGCATGGTCGTAGAGCGCGAGTTTGAGTTAGTTGTTCGTGGCGCAAAGGCCGCGAATGGCGGTTGGCTCTAACTGACAAATTAGCAATGAGTAATTAGCAATTAGCAATATGAGAAGATACCTATATATACTATTGGGCGCATTGGCATTTGCATCGTGTGAGCCTACGCCTACGCCAGTTACAAAACCTGTCGTCGAGTATCACTTCGGAGAGATGACAGCCGAGACTACGGAGACAAGTGCAACCATTACGGCCGATATCCCATGTAAGACGATAGATGGCGTTAAGGACGATAGCGCCACATTCAAGCTTGGCTATCACGCGAATGCTGGCGTTGATACCTTTGTTGAGGAGTATAGTGTCGAGAACGACAAGGCGATATTCGTGATTGATAACCTTACAGCCAATACCGAGTATGTTGCGCGCCTCTATATCGACGATAAGACAAGTGAGGAGCTGAGTTTTACAACCAAGGAGCATACGCCCACATGTGTGATTACGTGCGATGCGACGGTTGAGGCCAAGGGTATTATGGCAACCATCAAGTTTAGCAACGTAGCCTACATCGTTGATGGCGAGGCGCAGGATATTAAGAGTGTGAAGTTGGAGTATGCTCGTAAGCGCTCGGAGCTTGAGTGGGCTGAGGTGGATATAACCGGTAAGGAGAGTGTTAGCCTACCCGAAGAGGGTGGCGAGTACCTCGATGAGAGTAGCAAGTATCTCTATCGTGTGACCATCACGCCAGAGGATAATGCGTTTAAGCCTATAACAACCAAGGAGAGCGAGTTCGAGACCAAGTATGCTGAGGTGACTGCCGAGATATCGAAGCCCGATGTGGCTATCGTAGGCGATAGTATTGAGGTTGTCGTCGAGAGCGTCAAGGTATGGTTTGATGGTGTGGAACGCCCCGACTACCACTACTTGGAGTACTTCATATACTATCGCGAGCCAGGTGGCGAGAAGGCATATTGGGAGAATAAGGCGGAGGTTGAGCTAAACAATGGCGGCATAAGCCTCTCGCTTGCCGTAGCATCATTTGAGCAAGGTAAGGAGTATGAGTTTGCGGGTGCTGTTGTTGCGGGTGCAGAGCGAAAGGTGCGCCTGTCGGATATAGTGACAATCACTATTCCCAAGGAGGAGACACCTACTCCCCCTACGCCTCCAACACCTCCTATTGGTGGTGATGCCGATACCTCGGCCTTGGCTGGAACATGGCACTTAACAGAGTGGCGTGGCGCTGTGCCATCCTTCGATGTATATATGTCTATTTCAGAGGATGGCGTTGTAACTCTCTGGCAGCGTATCGAGAGTCGCGAGTGGGAACTCTATTATAGCACTGTGGGCTTCGAGAATGGAGTAATCGCTGGCGAGTATACGGATGGCGTAGCGTGGAGCGCATCGTATTATGTGGCTGTTGATGGCACTACGATGACGTGGACAGATACGGCTGATGCTACGGATATCTCGGTATATACGCGCTCGGAGTTGCCCGACGATATTGCTGATGTAGCATCAACGCGCGCAAATAGTGCCAGAGGTGGTTTCCTTTAGGAAAGAGTATAGATTGACGAGCCTCGCTTCTTACAAAAGAGGCTGAATAAAAAGTGTATTTTGTCGTTATGCTTGCCCTCAAAATGCTCATTTACGCCAAGTAAACTCCGCTTTTTCGGGCTTCGCATGCCTAAAACTACATCTTTTTCTTCAACATCCTAAAAATTGGGGACGACTAAAATACTTTTTAGTCATCCCCTTTTTTTTGTGTCGTTGTCGGTTACTTAACCTCCTCGAACTCTACATCCTCGGGCTGTGCCTTCTGCTCGCCGCCCTGCTGTGCACCGCCGTTAGGCTGTCCCTGCGCCTGCTGCGCCTGCTGCTGTGCGTACAAGTCCTGTGATGCAGCCTGCCATGCAGCGTTGAGAGTCTCGATAGCGCTGTCGATAGCTGCGATATCCTGTGCCTTGTGTGCCTCCTTGAGCTTGCCAAGAGCATCCTCGATAGCCGACTTCTTATCTGCTGGGAGCTTGTCGCCATACTCCTTGA
>JAFVSV010000058.1 GCA_017503575.1 Alistipes sp.
AAGATAGCACGCAACAACTTCTCCTCGGGTGAAGGATCGCTCTCTCCCTTCGGAGTAATCTTACCGATAAGAATATCACCTGGAGTAACCTTGGCACCGATGCGTATGATACCATTTGCATCGAGATCCTTGGTTGCCTCCTCCGACACGTTAGGAATATCCGAGGTAAGCTCCTCGACACCACGCTTGGTGTCACGCACCTCCATAATATACTCATCTACGTGTACCGAAGTGAAGATATCCTCACGCTGGATACGCTCCGAGATAACGATAGCATCCTCGAAGTTGTAACCCTTCCAGGGCATAAACGCCACCTTGAGGTTACGACCCAATGCCAACTCGCCCTTCTCGGTTGAGTAACCCTCGGTAAGTATCTGACCACGTGTAACCTTCTCGCCTGTAAGGACGGTAGGCTTCAACGTAACTGTGGTATTCTGGTTTGTACGACGGTAGCGAGGCAACTCATATACTGTAACCTCGGGAGCAAACGATGAAATCTGCTGATCCTCCGTACGCTCGTAACGCACCTCGATACGTGTTGCATCAGCGAATACTACCTCACCATCACCCTCGGCAACAATCTGGATACGGCTGTCAACAATCATATCTTTCTCGATGCCTGTACCAACGATAGGAGCCTCACAAGTAATCAAGGGCACTGCCTGACGCATCATGTTAGATCCCATCAACGCACGGTTAGCATCGTCGTGCTCGAGGAACGGAATAAGGCTCGCTGCGATAGATGCAACCTGGTTGGGTGCTACATCCACAAGGTTAACCTCGGTGTCGTGAACAACAGGGAAGTCGGCACCAAGACGAGCCTTAATACGCTCTCTGTTGATAAAGTGACCATCGTCGTCAAGCTGCTCGTTTGACTGGGCTACGATCTGTCCCTCCTCCTCCTCGGCAGAGTAGTAACGGATATTATCGTTATTGAGGTCGACAACACCATCGTTTACAGAACGATACGGAGTCTCGATAAAGCCCATATCCGAAATCTTGGCATATACGCACAACGACGAAATAAGACCGATGTTCGGACCCTCGGGCGACTCAATAGGACAGAGACGACCATAGTGTGTATAGTGAACGTCTCGCACCTCGAAGCCTGCGCGGTCACGCGAAAGACCACCAGGGCCCAACGCCGAAAGACGTCGCTTATGCGTAATCTCGGCAAGCGGGTTGATCTGATCCATAAACTGCGACAGCTGGCTCGTACCGAAGAACGAGTTTACAACGCTTGCTAAAGTCTTGGCATTGATCAAATCCTCGGGTGTAAAGACCTCATTATCGCGTACATTCATACGCTCGCGGATAGTACGTGCGATACGCACCAAACCAACAGAGAACTGGTTTGCGAGCTGCTCGCCAACAGTACGTACACGACGATTTGACAAGTGGTCGATATCGTCGACATCCGCCTTTGAGTTAATAAGCTGGATGAGGTACTTGATGATCTCGATGATATCCTCACGTGTGAGCGTGCGGATAGCGGGATCTATCGACAAATCCAACTTCTTGTTGATACGGAAACGACCCACATCACCCAAGTCGTAACGCTTATCCGAGAAGAACAACTTCTCAATAACGTCACGGGCAGTAGCCTCATCAGGTGGCTCCGAAGCGCGCAGCTGCCTATAGATGTAGACAACGGCCTCCTTCTCGGAGTTACACGGGTCTTTATGAAGTGTGTTATAGATAATCGAGAAATCGATACCAGAGGGGTTATCGTTATGCAAAAGGATGGTCTTTGCGCCAGACTCGATAATCTGGTCGATATGCTCCTCCTGCAACTCAACCTCACGGTCAACGATAACTTGGTGACGATCGATAGAGACAACCTCACCA
>JAFVSV010000059.1 GCA_017503575.1 Alistipes sp.
GCAGGCTCTGCCTGCGCCCGATGAAGCGAAGCGCCATAAACCACCGCGGCAACGGTGTTATGCCGTGTGGCTGAGGTTATGGAGTGGTTGGTTGGTTATTTTCCCTATGATTTTGACCAACCAACCACCCCAACTAATATAAATATCAATAATACTATATATATTATTGTCATTGTTTGTTTGTCGAAATCATAGGGTTGTCGACAAACAAACAATCGACAATTAATTATATATTATATATCAATATATATATGTCTTTTGATATATATTGTTTAAGCGTAGGGCGTTCGTTCGTTCGCTGACATAGGGTTTCCGAACGAACGAACGGTGCGAACACTGCGAACACTGCGAACACTGCGAACAGGGGTGTTCGCGCTGTTCGCTGTTCGTTATGTTCGGGCGGAGCGAAGCTCCTTTATCGGGCGGGCTGTCGCCCTTAATCGGGCGGGAGCAAAGCTCCCTTAGTCGGGCGGAGCTAAAGCTCCTTAAATTTTAATCAAGCGTAGCGCCCGATGAAGCAGGCATCGCCTGCGCCCGAAAAAGCGAAGCGCCCGAACAAGGGCGACAGCCCGCCCTCCCAAGCGAAGCGCCCTCTCACTCCTCACCACTAATTGCTAATTGAACAGAAAAGTGAAAATATATTTGCAAAAACTATTGCACGGTAAGCGAAAAATCGCTATCTTTGCGCAAATTTATACGAGGATATGAAGCGAGCGATTAACACCCACCCTAATGATGCACTGCGAGCAAAGCAGTCGTGTGGTAATCGTCGACGTTTCGACTCAAACGGTATCACTGTTTTTAATTGATATTGGCGGCTCTATGGGCCGCCTATTTTTTTATACATGGAGATGAGCAGAACAATCGTCAAGGGTGGCACAACAGCCACAGGTCAAAGAGTAGATATCGCCATCGTTGGCGAGCATATAGCGGCCGTTGCCGAGAGCATCACCGCAGATGTCAACGACACCATCATAGATGCCTCTGGGCTGATGGTAGCACCCGCCTTTGTGGATGTTCATGTTCACCTGCGCGAGCCAGGCTACGGCTACAAGGAGCGCATAGCGACAGGCACCATGGCAGCGGCACGCGGCGGCTACACCACCGTATGCTCAATGCCCAACCTTAACCCCGTGCCCGACACCGTAGATAACCTCAAGGTGCAGCAGGATATCATCGACAAGGATGCAGTAATCGAGGTACTACCCTATGCCGCGATAACCATAGGCCGCAAGGGTGAGGAGCTCGTCGACATTGCCTCACTCCACGACAAGGTGGCGGCATTCTCGGACGATGGCAGTGGTGTGCAGGTTGACGGCATGATGGAGCGAGCCATGGTCGAGGCTACAAAGCACGATGCACTCATCGCCGCCCACTGCGAGGTCGAAGAGCTACTCAAGGGTGGCTACATCCACGATGGCGAGTATGCCCGTCAGCATGGTCACAAGGGTATCTGCTCGGAGAGCGAGTGGGAGCAGGTGCGCCGCGACATTGAGATTGCCGAGAGGGTTGGTTGCCGCTACCATGTATGCCACATATCGACAAAGGAGACCGTAGCACTCGTGCGCGAGGCGAAGGCGCGAGGTGTCAAGGTAACATGCGAGACAGGCCCCCACTACCTGATATTTACGGATATGGACCTCGAGGAGGATGCACGCTGGAAGATGAACCCACCGTTACGCTCTGCCGAGGACCGCGCAGCGCTTATCGAGGGCATCAAGGATGGCACCATCGACATGATAGCCACCGACCATGCACCACACAGCGTCGAGGAGAAGTCGCGCGGCTTGAAGGATAGCGCCATGGGCATCGTAGGTCTTGAGACCGCCTTTGCAGCGCTCAACACCCACCTTGTGCGCAAGGGCATCATCACCATGGAGCGCCTTGTGGAGCTTATGAGCATCAACCCCCGCAAGGTATTCCGCATCGAGGGTGGCATCGAGGCGGGTGCGCGTGCCGACATAGTCCTCATAGATGCCGAGCGCGAGTGGCGAGTAGAGAGCTCGAAGTTCTACTCTATGGGTAAGATATCGATGTTCGACGGCCGAGAGATGGTGGGCGACATCGCCATGACCATACACCGCGGCAATGTAGTATACGACAACAAGACAAAATAATATAAAAAACCAACAATTAGATGAGACCTTTTACCAAGAAACTTGTACTTGAGAATGGCAAGGAGTTTCCAGGCTATGGATTCGGCTCTAACCGCGCTGCGGTGTGCGAGATCGTCTTCAACACCTCGATGGTGGGCTACCAGGAGATTGTGTCAGACCCAACGTACACCGACCAGATTGTGGTTATGACCTACCCTCTTATGGGTAACTACGGCTTCATGGACGAAGACTACGAGAGCAAATTCCCCACGATGGGCGGCATGGTGGTACGCGAGTGCTGCGACGCCCCCAGCAACTTCCGCTACACCAAGACCATGA
Organism: Alistipes sp.; assembly: GCA_017503575.1. Taxonomy (GTDB): domain Bacteria; phylum Bacteroidota; class Bacteroidia; order Bacteroidales; family Rikenellaceae; genus Alistipes. The sequence goes on from JAFVSV010000059.1 coordinate 2,436, forward strand.
ACGAGACCTTCGAGGAGCTCGACATCCCTGGCATCAGCGGCGTCGACACCCGCATGATTACGCGTATCATCCGTAACGAGGGCACGCAGAGGGCAGCTATCGTCGACATAGAGATGTCACTCGAGGAGGCACTGAAGCTCATCAGCACCACCGAGCTACGCCACGACCAGGTGGAGCGCATAAGCTGTAAGAAGCGCTGGTTCTCGCGCACGCCAAACCACACGTGGGATGTTGTGGCCATAGACTGCGGCATCAAGTACAGCTTCATCCGCCAGCTCAACATGAAGGGTTGCAACGTCACCATCGTGCCTTTCAACTCTACGGCAGAGGAGATTATGGCATTCAACCCCGACGGTATCTTCCTCTCGAACGGCCCTGGCGACCCCGCCGATGTGGCTGTTGTAGGTAAGGCCATCGAGGCACTGCGTGGCAAGTTGCCAATCTTTGGTGTCGACCTCGGTCATCAGATTATCGCCATGACCTATGGTGCAAAGAACGAGCGTCTGAAGTTTGGCCACCATGGTGCTAACCACCCTGTGAAGTGCCTCGAGAACGGCAAGCTCGAGATTGTATCGCAGAACCACAACTTCGTGATTAACGAGGCTTCGTTGGAGGGCACCCCACTGAGCGTTACCCACCGCAACCTCCTCGACGGCACAATCGCTGGTATCGAGGCTATGGAGGATAACGTATTCTCGGTACAGTATCAGCCCGACTGCACCCCCGAGGCGAGCAGCAACTACCTTTTCGACAAATTCATTAAACTGATGGAGGAGCACAAAAATGCCTAAGAGAACAGATATAAAGAAAGTAATGGTCATCGGCTCGGGCCCTATCGTCATTGGCCAGGCTGCCGAGTTCGACTATGCAGGTACGCAGGCGTGCCTCGCACTCAAGGAGGAGGGTTATCAGGTGATACTCGTTAACTCGAACCCTGCAACAATCATGACCGACACCCATATCGCCGACAAGGTATACATGGAGCCTCTAACGCTCGAGTACGTTGCCAAGATTATACGTTACGAGCGTCCCGACGCCATCGTTCCAGGCCTCGGCGGTCAGACAGGTCTTAACCTCGCCGTGCAGCTCGCCAAGAAGGGTATCTTGGAGGAGTGCGGCGTGGAGATACTCGGAACATCGTTCACCTCTATCGAGGAGGCTGAGGACCGCGAGCTCTTCAAGGAGCTATGCGTGCGCATTGGCGAGCCTGTAATCCCCTCACGCATCACCAACTCTATCGAGGAGGGTGTCGAGGCGGCAAAAGAGATTGGCTACCCCGTAGTTCTCCGCCCAGCCTTCACGCTCGGTGGTACGGGTGGTGGCTTCGCCGACAACGAGGAGGAGCTCCGCGACGTCATGCGTAACGCCCTCGCACTATCGCCTATCCACCAGGTGCTCGTCGAGAAGAGCATCAAGGGCTACAAGGAGATTGAGTTCGAGGTCATGCGCGACAAGAACGACACGGCTATCGCCATCTGCTCGATGGAGAACGTAGACCCTGTGGGCATCCATACGGGTGACTCTATCGTTGTCGCCCCCAGCCAGACACTCGCATCCAAGGAGTATAACATGCTACGCTCGAGTGCCTTGAAGCTCATCCGCGCACTTAAGATTGAGGGTGGCTGCAACGTTCAGTTTGCCCTCGACCCGCTATCGTTCAAGTACTTCATCATCGAGGTTAACCCACGCGTAAGCCGCTCGTCAGCCCTCGCCTCAAAGGCAAGTGGCTACCCTATCGCTCGCGTTACGGCAAAGGTTGCTGTGGGCATGACCCTCGACGAGATACGCATCGCCAACACCCCTGCGAGCTTCGAGCCTACGCTCGACTACATTGTCACAATGGTGGCACGCTTCCCCTTCGACAAGTTCAGCGACGCCTCGAACGAGCTTGGCACACAGATGAAGGCTACGGGTGAGGTCATGTCCGTAGGCCGCACCTTCGAGGAGGGCTTGTTAAAGGCCGTACGCTCACTCGAGACTGGCGTATGCCACATCTACCATAAGAAGTTCGACACCATGTCCGTAGAGGGCATCCTCGCCTATATCCGCAAGGGTACTGACGACCGTCTCTACGCCATTGCCGAGCTTATACGTCGTGGTGTAGACCTACTACACGTCTACGACAACACCAAGATAGACCTCTTCTTCTTGGAGAAGGTGAAGAATATCGTCGAGATGGAGCGCGTCATCGAGAACAATGTCCGCGACATCGAGGTATTGAAGGATGCCAAGCGTATGGGTATCAGCGACAAGTACATCGGCAAGCTATGGTCGATGAGCGAGTCGGAGGTATTCCTACTTCGCAAGGCAAACAACATCTTCCCCGTATATAAGATGATTGACACCTGCGCTGCCGAGTTCGACTCTAAGGTGCCATACCTATACTCTACCTACGAGCAGGAGAACGAGTCTATCATCACCGACCGCAAGAAGATTATCGTTCTCGGCTCTGGCCCTATCCGTATCGGTCAGGGTGTTGAGTTCGACTACTCTACCGTACACGCCATCTGGGCTATCCGCGAGGCGGGCTACGAGGCTATCATCATCAACAATAACCCCGAGACCATATCTACGGACTACACTACCAGCGACAAGCTCTACTTCGAGCCACTCACCGTCGAGGATGTGATGAATGTCATCGACCTCGAGAAGCCTACGGGTGTAGTAGTATCGCTCGGTGGCCAGACGGCTATCAACCTTGCGAAGCCCCTCTCGGACCTTGGCGTAAAGATTATCGGCACAGGCATCGAGGCTATCAACAATGCCGAGGATAGAAAGTGCTTCGAGGCTATCATGCGCCGTGCGGGTATCCCACAGCCCGAGGCAGAGGCCATCACCGAGATTGAGCGCGGTGTGGCAGCAGCAGAGCGTATCGGCTACCCTGTATTGGTACGCCCCAGCTATGTGTTGGGTGGTCGCGCCATGCAGATTGTCTCTAACGAGGAGGCATTGCGCCACTACCTCAAGACTGCGGTAGAGATTAACGAGGACCAGCCCGTACTCGTCGACAAGTATATCATGGGTAAGGAGTTGGAGGTTGACGCCATCTGCGACGGCACCGACGTCTTCATCCCAGGCATCATGGAGCATGTCGAGCGCACAGGTATCCACTCGGGTGACTCTATCAGCGTATATCCTACATTCAGCGTCAGCCAGAAGGTTAAGGATACGATTATCGACTACACCATACGCCTCGGCAAGGAGATTGGCATCGTAGGTCTCTACAACATCCAGTTTATCGCCGACAATAACGACATGGTATATGTCATCGAGGTTAACCCACGCTCGTCGCGTACCGTGCCATTCCTCTCGAAGGCTACGGGCACACCTATGGCAAATATCGCCACCAACGTGATGCTCGGCAAGTCGCTCAAGGAGCAGGGTGTGACGAAGGTTATCGCCGACGAGAAGAAGAGATGGTATGTCAAGACACCAGCCTTCTCGTTCGCAAAGATTAGAGGTGTCGACTCATACCTATCGCCCGAGATGAAGTCTACGGGCGAGGCTATCGGCTACGACTCGTCGTTGCGTCGTGCATTGTATAAGTCGTTGCAGTCGTCGGGTATGACCATAGCCAACTACGGTACTATCTTCGTATCTATCGCCGATGCCGACAAGCAGCGTGCGCTACCACTCATACGTCGCTTCTACGAGCTCGGCTTCAACATCGAGGCTACGAGCGGCACAACGAAGTTCATGCGCGAGAATGGCATCCGCACACGCTGTCTCAAGAAGCTCAGCGAGGGCTCTACCGAGATATTCGACTCGATACGCAAGGGACATGTCAACTACGTTATCAACACCATTGATATCAACCAGCACAGCGCGCGCCTCGATGGCTACGACATCCGTCGTTGTGCCGTAGAGAACAACGTGACAATCTTCACAGCGTTGGAGACCGTGAGCGTACTTCTCGACGTATTGGAGGAGATAACACTGGGCGTATCAACAATTGATGCAGAGTAATGTACAAGAAGGGATTATACACAATCATCAGTAACGAGCCTCTGACACCTGCGGTCTACCGCATGGTGTTGGAGGGCGATACACAATACATCACCCGCTCGGGACAGTTCATCAACATCGAGCTCGAGGGTAAGTTTCTACGTCGCCCCATATCGGTTGCCGACTACGACGCTACGACCGTAACTATAATATATAAGGTAGTGGGTCGCGGTACCGAGCAGATGCGAGGCATGGTAGCTGGGCAGAAGCTCGATATCCTCACAGGTCTCGGCAATGGCTTCAACACCGCAAACGAGGCTCGACGACCACTGCTTGTTGGTGGTGGCGTTGGCGTGCCTCCTATGTATAACCTATGTAAGCGACTTATCGCCGAGGGCAAGCAGCCACAGGTTATCATGGGCTTCAACACCTCGTCGGAGGTATTCTACTTCGAGGAGTTCAAGGCGTTGGGCGTCGATGTACACTGCTCAACGGCAGATGGCACGATGGGCACCAAGGGCTTCGTGACGGATGTCATCCGCGAGAAGTCGTTAGAGTTCGATTACCTCTACACCTGCGGTCCACTGCCTATGCTCAAGGCGCTGTATGACAACACGTCGACAGATGGTGAGTTCAGCTTCGAGGAGCGTATGGGTTGCGGCTTTGGTGCATGTATGGGATGTACCTGCAAGACCAAGTATGGCAACAAGCGAATATGCAAGGATGGTCCAGTACTTAAACGCGAAGAGATAATATGGTAAAGCACTATGACACCTCTGTTGAGCTTTGCGGTGTGAAGCTCGACAACCCTATAATACCCGCCTCGGGCACCTTCGGCTTTGGCCGTGAGTTCGCGGAGTACTACGACATCAACTGTCTCGGTGCCATATCCATTAAGGGCACCACACGCGATGCACGCTTTGGCAACCCCACGCCACGCATTGCCGAGTGCACATCGGGACTCATCAACTCGGTAGGTCTGCAAAATCCAGGTATCGACAAGGTGATATCGGAGGAGCTACCCCACCTACGCGAAATCTTCCACAAGCCTATCGTTGCCAACATCAGCGGCTTCTCGTTGGAGGAGTACGAGGAGTGCTGTGCAAAGATAGATAAGCAGGAGCAGGTGGCAATCATCGAGGTCAACGTATCGTGCCCCAACGTGCATAACGGAGGTATGAGCTTCGGCACACAGCCCGAGTCGGCAGCCGAGGTTACACGTCGCGTTAAGGCGGTGACCACAAAGCCCGTATTCATAAAGCTCAGCCCAAACGTCACGGACATCGTATCAATAGCCCGCGCATGCGAGGATGCTGGTGCCGATGGCATCTGCCTCATCAACACTCTGCTTGGCATGCGTATCGACACCATGCGTCGTAGACCTGTCATCGCAAATAAGATGGGCGGCTTCTCGGGCGATGCTATCTTCCCCGTTGCAGTGCGCATGGTATATCAGGTTGCCAACTCTTGCCACATCCCTGTTATGGGCTGTGGTGGCATCAGTTCGGCATCGGACGTCATCGAGATGATGATGGCGGGAGCTACGGCAGTACAGGTTGGTGCTGCCAACCTCAAGAACCCCTACGCCTCAAAGGAGATTATCGAGGCACTACCCGCGGAGATGGAGCGATTGGGCATCGAGCGCCTGAGCGACATCATCGGCATTGTTAAGTAAAACGATAAAAACAGCATAACTATGAGTAAGCGAGATGTAATTATTGCTTGCGACTTTAGCAGCAAGGAGCAGACGCTCAACTTTTTGGATAAGTTCACTGGCCGTAAGCCATTCGTAAAGATTGGCATGGAGCTCTTCTATGCCGAGGGTCCCGAGATTGTTCGCACCATCAAGGCACGTGGTCACCGTATCTTCCTCGACTTGAAGCTCCACGACATACCCAACACCGTGAAGAAGGCTATGTCGGTACTTCGTAATCTCGATGTCGACATGACCAACGTACACGCAGCAGGTACCGTCGACATGATGAAGGCAGCCCTCGAGGGGCTCACACGCGAGGATGGCACACGCCCAATGCTTATCGCCGTAACGCAGCTCACCTCTACATCGGAGGAGCGCATGCAGAAGGAGTTGCTTATAGGTGCATCGATAAACGACACCATCGTCAAGTATGCCGAGAATGCCAAGGCAGCAGGCTTGGATGGTGTAGTATGCTCACCCCTTGAGGCCGCCATGGTTAAGGAGGCGTGCGGCAAGGAGTTTATGACCGTTACGCCCGGTGTTCGCTTCGCCGATGGCGATGTTGGCGACCAAGTGCGTGTGACAACCCCCGAGCGTGCAAAGGAGATTGGCTCGGACTTCATCGTCGTTGGCCGTCCTATCACCGCTGCTGACGACCCTGTGGCAGCATACGAGCGTTGCATGAGAGAATTTGCAGAGTAACAAACAGATAAAACAGTAATACTATGGAGAAGAAAATAGCTAAAGACCTACTATCTATTGGTGCAGTATTCTTGCGTCCCGAGCAGCCCTTCACATGGGCAAGTGGCATCAAGAGCCCCATCTACTGCGACAACCGCCTTACACTCACCGCACCCGTAGTGCGCGGCCATGTCGAGGAGGGACTTGCAGAGCTCATCCGCACCCACTACCCCGATGTAGAGGTGCTTATGGGTACATCTACCGCAGGTATCGCCCACGCAGCAATCACAGCTACTATCCTCGACCTCCCTATGGGCTATGTTCGCTCTGGCTCCAAGGACCACGGCCGTGGCAACCAGATTGAGGGTAAGTTGGAGAAGGGACAGAAGGTTGTCGTTGTCGAGGACCTTATCTCTACGGCAGGTAGCTGCATCGAGGTTGTCGAGGCGTTGCGTGCAGCAGGTGCCGACGTGCTTGGCATCGTGAGCATCTTCACCTACGGCATGCAGAAGGGCTTGGATCGCTTGGCAGCTGCCGAGGCCAAGAACTACTCACTCTCGAACCTCGACGCTCTGGTAGAGGTTGCTGCCGAGGAGGGTTACATCAAGGCGGAGGACAAGGAGCGTATTCTCAAGTTCCGCAACAACCCATCGGACGAGAGCTGGATTAAGTAAGAACGTATAGAACACACCCTAATATGAAACATTTGATAGACCCCACCGATCTATCGGTAGGTGAGATTGCCGAGGTCATCGCCTTGGCAGAGGATATTATCGCCAACCGCGAGCAGTATAGCGAGGTATGCCGAGGTAAGAAGCTCGCCACGCTCTTCTATGAGCCAAGTACGCGTACACGCCTGAGCTTCACATCGGCAATGATGGAGCTTGGTGGCAACGTCATAGGCTTCGCCGATGCCAAGTCGTCGTCGGTATCCAAGGGCGAGACTGTGCAGGATACGGTGAGGGTTATCAACTGCTTCGCCGATATCATCGCCATGCGCCATAAGGTGGAGGGTGCGCCATTAGCCGCTACCGAGGTGTCACGCACGCCTATCATCAATGCTGGTGATGGCTCGCACAGCCACCCTACGCAGACGATGACCGACCTGCTCACCATCAAGCGCGAGTTAGGCACGCTCAACAACCTAACAATAGGTCTTGTTGGCGACCTTAAGTATGGTCGCACCGTGCACTCGCTCATCAAGGCGATGTCGCGCTACGAGAACACAAAGTTCGTACTTATAGCACCTCCCGAGTTGGCACTCCCCGACTACATCAAGCACGATGTGTGCGACCGCTACGGCATACCCTACTGCGAGGTTGACAATATAGAGAGCGTCATTGGCGATGTAGACATCCTCTATATGACACGCGTACAGCAGGAGCGCTTCACCGACCTCGACGAGTATGAAAGAGTCAAGGATTGCTTCGTTCTCGATGCACAGAAGATGCGCCTTGCAAAGGAGCGTATGGCAGTACTTCATCCACTGCCCCGCGTCAACGAGATAGCTATCGACGTAGATGCCGACCCACGCGCCGCCTACTTCCGTCAGGTTGAGAACGGCAAGTTTGTGCGCATGGCACTCATCCTCAAGCTATTGGAGTGGCAGAATGACCCAAGCCGCACATTCGATCATGGTGGCAAGTCTCTTGGATGCAAGTGTCCTAACCCACTATGTATCTCTAATCTTGAGCCCGTACGTCCCCGCTTTGAGGAGTCGGAGGGTATTGTCCGCTGCGTATACTGCGAGTCGAAGGCAGAGTAACAGGTGTAGAGTAGTAGTTAATGACCTAAGAGGGCGTTGTCTCGGACAACGCTCTTTTTATTGCCGTCCTCTCTCATCACTCACCCTTTATCTTCCCTCTCACCCGCTCTATTAGGCACTTCACCCACCCATAAGGGCGATTGGACGATACCATACGCACAAAACCCTCATGGTCACTGTAACTTTGTATTAAGCAAACAATCTAAAACATTAGACCATGAGACAACTAATTACACTTTTCATCGCTCTGATGGGCACCGCAACACTCTATGCACAACAACCCTACAAGGTATACTGTACCCTTTCGGCGCTACACAAGGGGGCATCGGTCGGCTCACTATCGCGCGTAGAGGTAGACTATGGGCAGGATAACAACACAAAAAACTACCTTGTGGATGAGTACGGTAAGGCTATCAACTACCGCTCGGTAACGGCTGCAGCCAACGACTTTGCGAAGCTCGGCTGGGAGTTAGAGACAAGCTATGTTGTAGGCGACGACAACATCCGCTGCGTATGGATAATGTCAAAGATGGTGATAGACGACAGCGAGATTACCGAGGGTTTCAAGACTCGCTGGATGTTAGAAAACGGATATTAGATGTCAGAGAACTGAGATTCAAGACATATTAATAGCACAATAATCTCCACATAGCAATAGAAAAGTATCGTAAAATTTTGCGGGGGGGGGAAATATACTATATTTGCAAACGAAAAAGATATCGAGCCATGAGAAATATTCTATTAACAATTACAGCCCTGCTATTAGCGGGAGCGGCATTGGCGCAGAGACCCAACCTTACCAATGGTCAGCATGTGAGCGTTCGCATACTCAACGCCATAGACAGCAAAGCGAAGATACAACCGACGGTCTCTGCCATCGTCGATGCCAATATCGTTGATACCGAGGGTAATATCCTCATCAAGCGAGGAACACCCGTACAGATGACTCTTGAGACGGAGCCTGCTCGCGGCGTGGGCAAGGCGGGATATATCATCGTCACATGCTTGAGCACCACCGCAGTTGACGGACAGACGATATACCTTGCAGGCGGCATGTCTGCATTTGGCAACGAGCGCGAGGAATTAGCCATCGGCCTTGGCGTAGGCGTTGGCATCGTAGCATTCCCCTTCGGTCTTTTCTGCCTGTGTATCAAGGGTGAGCAGGCACATATACCAAGCAACACGATAATCTCGAATGTCGTTGTCGACGATAACTACACGATTAATTACTAACTAAATAGATGTGTTTATGAAAAAGTTATTTGCAATTCTACTCGTATCACTATGCTCTATGACAATGATTGAGCCCGCCGAGGCCCAAGGCCCAAAAACAAAGTATCATGGTGAGGTATACGTCTCGGGAGGCTATGGTGTAGGCGACGCACAGCTACACCGTCTACAGCTACATACCATCCAAGGTGCACGCATCGGCGAGTGCTTCTCTATGGGTGTTGGCTTGGGCGTCGACTGGTATACAAATGACATAGAGAGCGGCATAGCTGTGATACCCATCTTTGCTGACCTTAAACTGTATGCCCCTACCCTCGGTAACTTCGACCCATATCTTATGGTAGACCTCGGCTACGGATTTGCCGCCGAGGAGCCACAACTTGGAGGCCTAATGTTTGGTGCTGGTATCGGCTTCAAGGCTGGAATATTCAACATGTCGATAGGCTACCACCTCCAGCAGCTCGGCATACAGGGCCTCAGCATCGGCATGAGCGCCATTCAGTTGAAGCTCGGTGTAGCGTTCTAACACCCGAACGCACAAAACTATATTGTAACGATAAGCATACCTCGAGGGGGCATCTCTCGGGGTGTGTTGTATCAACAAATATCATTATTAGCCATTAAAGTTGCAAAATATAGAAATTATGCGTATATTCGTGGTAGAATATACTAACCCTTAAATAATTTTGCTATGAAAAAATGGTTGCTAATTTTGGCTATTGCCGTGACTTTCACCGCATGTAAGTGGATTCATGAGACCTTCTACCCCGTAGACAGTTGTGCAGAGTGGTATGCCGAGGAGATTTGGGATGCAGTTACGGATAACGATGTAGACGAGTTTGTCGAGGACTTCAACGACTGCGTGTCATGGATGGAGTCACTCGATAAGGCCGATAGGAAGAAGGCTGAGAACGCATTTGAGAAGTGGATGGAGAAACATGCAAGTGAGGAGCGTTTGCGTAGTTTTATGAGAAGTCATGCTTCAGAACTCGAAGGCAGATTAATTATCGAGTAGTATATCACAGAGATGAGACTGACTAAAATGTCCGCAAGGGAAATAGTCAGTCTCATTTTTTCATAATCAATATATTTCACTGGTCGGACTGCTATCTAAAACGCGGTGTAGTCGCGGATGTCGCGCTTGTGGTCGATAATGCCATCGGTAATCACCACAATACCTACCGGAGCGCGAAGAAGCGAGCGCAACGTCATTGCATCAATAGCATAGCATGGAGCACCAAGCAACGTGGAGAGCTTCGCACTATCATCCGAAGTAATAACAACAAGCTGCGACGAGGGGGTATTGCGCACCACCTCTTGTGCCGCGCGTAGGCGCGAGCCATACATAGCATCGACATCGCCCACACATAACCACACGACACTACCCTCGCGTGCAAGCAACGACATGGTAACATCCAAGCCCTCGGTATCATAGACTCTGAAGTCATCGAAAGTCATCTCTGACATCTCATCGCGGACGGTATAGGCATCTACATACTCCAAATTATCATTCGTCCAGCAATCGGCATCGTCGGCAGGATATTCAACTCTCTCGCCACTGCTCTTATCCACAAAGCAGAGCACACTGCGCACCGCGTCACTCTCGGCATCACGCACCTTGGCGACCTCCTCGCGAAGGTTGACACCCTCCTTATATGGCAGGAAGTCGACAAGTGGCAAGAAGCGTAGAGCCGTCAAGTTAACACCAACGGCAAATAGTGCCGCCACAACAAGCACATCGAGAGAGTACCTATTAGGTCTCTCCTTGCAACACATCCACCACAAAACAATGGCCATTGGCAGTAGCACAAGGTTTTTTACGAATGTCTCCCATGGCGTGAGCTTCACAGCATCGCCAAAGCAACCGCAGTCGCCAATAGGCAACACCGTAGCACTCAGGAGTGTGACAATGGTAAATATAGATAGGAATATGGTGGCTCCCACAGCCGCCTCTCTTCGATAGGCGCCAGACACCAACATGATACCCAACATGAGTTCAACAGCACCGAGCGCCACAGCAACGGTGAGTGCCATAGGTGTAAGCGACTCCAACGAGTAGGTCGCCAAATACTTCTCAACAAAGATAGATGTACCAACGGGGTCTACGGACTTAACGAAGCCCGAGAACATGAACGTACCACCTACAATCCACGACAGGACAATAGTAGCGATATGTCGCACCCTCGCGTCCACGCTACAACCTATCTACGAGGGGTGATACATGTGTCATGATGCGCTCGAAGATAGCCTCGGGCGTAGCCATAGCGCCATTAGCATCGGAGCAATCAACGACCATCAGGTCGCCATTAGCGGCAGCTGCCTCTATATATACCTCGCGCACGCGACGTTGTAGGTCAAGCGACGCCTCGTGGATATCGCGACCACCCTGAAGGTAGCTACGATCGTCACCCGAACGTGCGTCCGTGAGCTTGCGCTCGGTAAATGCAAATGGCACATCCAAGAATAGCGACACATCGGGGCGTGGAATACCAAACTGCTCATACTCGGTAGCGAGAATCCAGTCACGAAGCTCACCACGACGCTCGGCGTCCTCAATCTTGGCGCACTGGTAGCCAATGTTCGAGTAGACATATCTATCGGCAATGACCACCCTTCCCTCGTCGAGCCAGCCACGAATCGTCGCGGCAAAGTTAGCGCGATCACCAGCATACAGTAGTGCCACAAGATAGGGGTTTACCTGCTCCAACGAGCCGAGATCTCCGCGCAAGAAGCGCGCGATAAGATCGCCATACACAGGCGCATCGAAACGCGGGAAGTGGACATACTCCGACTTTATGCCACGCGCAAGAAACATATCGCGTAGCATGGCTATCTGCGTCGACTTACCAGCGCCATCAAGACCCTCAAGTACTATAAACATATCAATTAGAAATGAGTAATTAGTATTTAGAGATAATGCGTTTGCTGTTTTATCCTCCCGCTATTTAAGCATTCGTACAGCACGCTCAACACCCTGTGCCAAGACCTCAACCTCCTCGACGGTATTATACATACCTATCGAAGCACGGCACATGCCCGTAACGCCAAAGTGTGTCATCACAGGCTCGGCACAATGGTGACCTGTGCGTATTGCAACGCCCAACTTATCGAGTATCATGCCAACATCGTAGGGGTGAGTGCCATCCACCGTAAACGACACGATGGGGCACTTATTAGTCGCAGTGCCATATATGCGCAAGCCTTCGATAGCACCAAGGCGCTCGGTCATCACCCTTAACACCGCCTGTTCGTGAGCCTCGATATTTGCCATACCGACACCCTCAACATATCCTATCGCCTCGGCAAGGGCAACAGCACCTATAAAGTTAGAGGTACCTGCCTCATACTTGAGTGGTAGAGGTGCGTATGTCGTCTTTGCGAAGGTCACCTTGTCAACCATATCGCCACCACCCATATATGGGGGCATGGCTTCGAGCAACTCGCGGCGACCATAGAGGACACCGATACCCGTAGGGCCATAGAGCTTGTGTCCCGAGAAGGCGTAGAAGTCGTAGCCACGCTCGGCAACATGACCGCCACCATGAACAGCGCCCTGACAACCATCAACCATGACAACAGCACCCACGCTATGCGCCTTGGCGATGATACCATCTAACGCTGGGCATGTACCTAATGTATTTGATGCCTCAGTGACAGCCACAAGACGCGTGCGCTCGTCAATAAGCTCATCCAACATATCAACACGCAACTCACCACGCTCATCAAAGGGCAACACCCTGAGCTCTGCGCCATGACGCTCGGCAGCGAGCTGCCATGGGACAATATTCGAGTGGTGCTCCATCTCGCTAACGACAATATTGTCGCCCTCGCGCAAGAACTTGGCACTCCACGCCTGCGCCACGAGGTTGATAGATGCCGTAGCACCTGCCGTAAAGATGACCTCCTCGCGATGCTCTGCGCCAATAAAGAGGCGCACTCGCTCGCGTGCCTGCTCGTACATATCGGTCATAACGCCCGAGAGGTGGTGGACACCACGATGTATATTAGCGTTATACCTACGCATAAGCTCATCCATGCGGTTGATGACCACGAGTGGTTTCTGCGCCGTAGCACCGCTATCGAAGTATACCAACGGGCGGTTATTGACGCTCTCACCAAGGATGGGAAAGTCGCGGCGTATTTGACTTACGTCGTAGCTCATACTCTACAATCTATCGAGTTTATCCATAAGAAGCTCCATCATAGCATCGCCACAGCCAGCAATGGGTGCATGAAGAATCGTATCGGCAACGAAGCCCTGTATCTGCAGACGCTTTGCATCGGCAGCCGAGATACCTCGCTGACGCATGTACATAATGGCCTCGGCATCCATCTGACCAACAGTCGCGCCATGGCTACACCTAACATCGTCGGCATATATCTCCATCTGGGGTGCTGTATGTATCACAGCATCACCCAGTGTCACATTACGACTCAACTGCTCCGCATCAGTACGCTGGGCATCTTGGGCTATATATACAAGTCCCGAGAAGCGACCCTGCGCCTTGCCCGATGCGACACCGCGATACGCTGTACGCGACACACAGTCACCCACCTCGTGTAGCACATCTACCGTAACATCGCCACGCTCATCGTCAGTATGTACGAAGCTACCATTGAGCACAAAGCGTGCACCAGCACCCTGAAGGTGTGCCTTGGTGTTGACCTTCGCACCAGCAACGACCAACTGCGTAACACTGACCTCAACATGCTCGCTCATCGAAATATCGAGCTTATGGTCGTAGCTCTCGGTAATTACATGTACAACATTTAGCGTAGCTCCCGACAGCGCCTTAATTCCGACACGCTGGCACTCGGCACCCGCAGTGTCTATAACAATAAGGTCGGCACGCTCACCACTCTTCACAACGACATCGACATCTGCCCTATCGCGAATGACCCAGCATCCCGAAGAGATGTCGCCACCGTGCAGCGTGCGTGCATCGACGCTATTAACTACCCTATCAACGCTCATAGCTACTCCTCCTTATAGTCGTTAATAAGCCAGTCGTAGCCCTCCTTCTCGAGTTTCAGAGCGAGCGACTTATCGCCCGTATAGATTATGCGACCCTTATACAAGACATGTACATAGTCGGGCACGATATAGTCGAGCAGGCGCTGATAGTGCGTGATAACCACCGTAGCGTTATCCTCACGCTTGAGGCGCGTAACACCCGTAGCCACGATACGCAATGCGTCGATATCGAGACCCGAGTCAGTCTCATCCAAGATAGCGAGCTTTGGATCGAGCATAGCCATCTGGAATATCTCGTTCTTCTTCTTCTCGCCACCCGAGAAGCCCTCGTTTACGGCGCGTGATGTAAGTTTCGAGTCGAGCTCCACAATAGCACTCTTCTCGCGCATGAGCTTTAGGTACTCGGCAGGTGACAGAGGCTCCTCACCGCGAGCCTTACGCTGCTCGTTAACGGCAATCTTCATAAAGTTAGCCATCGTAACGCCAGGTATTTCCACGGGGTACTGGAAGCCAAGGAATAAACCCTTACGCGAACGCTCCTCAACGTTAAGCTCCAAAAGGTTCTCACCATTATACTCGACGCTACCCTGCGTAACATCGAACTTCTCGTTTCCTGCAAGCACCGATGCAAGTGTCGACTTACCAGAGCCATTAGGGCCCATGATGGCATGCACCTCGCCAGCTTTTACCTCGAGGTTGATGCCCTTAAGTATCTCCTTATCGCCAACCTTGGCGTGTAGGTTCTCAATCTTTAACATATCTATTTTCGTTTTCTCAATTCAACATTAAATGGTGTTTAACCCACCGAGCCCTCGAGGCTTATAGAGAGTAGCTTCTGTGCCTCAACGGCAAACTCCATAGGTAGCTTCGAGAGCACCTCACGAGCATAGCCATTGACAATCAAGCCCACAGCATCCTCCGCCGAGAGACCTCGCTGCTGGCAGTAGAAGAGCTGCTCCTCGGATATCTTCGATGTTGTAGCCTCATGCTCCAATACAGCCGATGGGTTTGCATTCTTTATCACAGGGAAGGTGTGAGCACCACACTTATCACCTATGAGCAACGAGTCGCACTGCGAGTAGTTACGCGCATTATCCGCACCCTTGGCAACCTGCACAAGGCCACGATAGGCATTCTGCGAACGACCTGCCGAGATACCCTTCGACACGATACGCGAGCGGGTATTCTTGCCCAAGTGTATCATCTTCGTGCCAGTATCTGCCTGCTGGAAGTTATTGGTCATCGCCACCGAGTAGAACTCGCCCGACGAGTTATCACCAAGGAGCACACAGCTTGGATACTTCCATGTTATTGCTGAGCCCGTCTCCACCTGTGTCCACGACAGGTGAGCGCCCTGCTTGCATAGGCCTCGCTTGGTAACGAAGTTATAGATACCACCCCTACCCTCCTTATCGCCAGGATACCAGTTCTGCACCGTTGAGTACTTCACATCGGCATCCTTCTCAACGACAATCTCCACGACGGCAGCATGTAGTTGGTTCTCGTCGCGTCGTGGCGCAGTACAGCCCTCGAGGTAGCTTACATACGCACCCTCATCGGCAACGATAAGCGTGCGCTCAAACTGACCCGTGCCCTGAGCATTTATACGGAAGTATGTCGACAGCTCCATAGGACAGCGCACACCCTTGGGGATGTAGCAGAACGAGCCATCAGAGAATACCGCGGCATTAAGTGCTGCGTAGAAGTTATCGGTATATGGCACCACCGAGCCAAGATACTTCTTGATGAGTTCGGGGTGCTCCTTTATGGCCTCCGAGATAGAGCAGAAGATAATGCCCTTCTCGGCAAGTGTATCACGGAACGTAGTCTTGACCGACACCGAGTCCATAACGGCATCGACCGCGACACCCGCCAAGGCCATCTGCTCCTCGAGCGGAATACCCAGCTTATCGAAGGTACGCTTCAACTCGGGATCTACCTCGTCCATCGAGTTCAGCTTCTTGGTCTGCTTTGGTGCAGCGTAGTATATCACATCCTGGAAGTCTATCTCTGGAATATCGAGGTGCGCCCAATTAGGATGTTTCATTGTTAGCCAATGACGGTACGCCTTGAGGCGACGCTCCAGCATCCACTCAGGCTCGCCCTTCTTCTGCGAGATAAGGCGGATGACCTCCTCCGACAAGCCACGACCAATGGTCTCGGTCTCGATGTCGGTGACGAAGCCATATTTATAGTCGCTCGTTTCGAGCTCTTGTAGTATATTTTGATTATCTTTTCCCATCTGTTTATAATAATAGTGCGCAAATGTAGCAAAAAATATTCATATTAGCAATCATTCAAACGCCAATTAGCAATCATTAATAATTATACCATTATAACCAATTCGTATACCCCGATTTACCACGATTGCAACTTCCAACAAATCACCTCAAAAACATGTTTCATACAGTAATCCCGAGGGTTTATACAATAGCCCTCGATATGTTTGCAATGGCGATGCACAAGCCGTACCGTTGTCATAGCAAACAACACCAAAAACGGAGCAATACTATGAAAAAGCGCAACAACAAAATCTCTGTTGGCGACATCCAGCAGCCATTAGCCCAATCGAACACGAAGGCATTTCGAGCTCTCATTCTATTTGTCATGAGCACCATATTAGGCACATTCACTTCATTTGGCATGAACAGCCTCTATCTCGACGCATCAAAACCATCGAGCGACAACACGATTGTCTATACCGCTACTGCGAAGATTAGTCCCAAGCTGTGGGGCTTTGATCCCTACAACAGCAAGTACAAAGACCCTGACTGCGACTTTCAAGTAGTTAGCCACACCTACAATAGTGCCACGGGACAAGGCATGATAGTCCTAAACAAACCAATCAAGGTTATAGCCGTTGGCGCATTCGCCAAGTGCGAGGCACTGACAAACATCACCATTCCGAGCAGTGTCACAACAATCAAAAATGGTGCGTTTACTTGCTCGGGACTCGAGCGTATATACATCCCCGACACTGTCACGGAGATAGGCCGAGGAGCATTTATGAGGTGTCGACAACTCAAGGAGGCGAGGCTACCAGAGGATATCACATATATCCCCAGACAGCTATTCTACCATTGTGAAAGTTTGGTGAGTTTCACCATACCCGATGGTGTCACAGAGATTGGCAGCATGGCATTCTTTGGCTGCAAATCACTCAAACAGATAGATATCCCAGATAATGTAACAGAGATTGATGACAACGCCTTTATATGGTGTATCTCGATGGAGAGATTTTCAGGCAAGTATGCCACCGATGATGGATGCGTCCTAATCAAAGATGGATCTCTTCTCGCATTTGCCAACGGCAGAGCGCTTGAGTCGTACACAATACCCAGTGAGGTCATCAAAATATGTGACTGCGCTATATGGAACAGTCATATCTCGTCGATTACATTAGGTAAAAACATCACATACATTGGATGTCAGGGCATCAACTGCAACAATATAAAAACAGTATACTGCGATATAACGACCCCGCCAACCACCATTAAGGGCAGTTATCACCGCCACCATTTAGAGCCGGATGGTGATGAGTATTTCGAGTCGGCACCCTATATAGACCTTCATCTCGCCATAAACTACATATACGCATGGAGAGGGTTAGGAGAGAAGCGCGCAGCAGGACATCCAAATTATGACGAAGAGTTCACCATTTACATCCCTCAAGGCACTATCGAACAATACAAATCAGCAGAGGGATGGCGCAGTTATTCTGACTATTATGTCGAGACGAGCGACATGTAATATATCCTCGCAACAAATGATAGATGAGTCTGTCGGACACCATCGTTCGGCAGGCTCTATTATTTATACCCAGCGCATGGTAAAATATATTGTCGATTTTGTTTGCATTTAGAATAAATGTTTCGTAATTTTGCGAGGATATTTGCACAAGACGCACATTATAAATTATAACATAACTTAAAAACTATTATCATTATGGCTTTTCTAACAAACGACAAGCTCGTTATCGTCGGTGCTGCCGGCATGATCGGTTCTAACATGGTTCAGTCTGCACTTATGATGAACCTCACATCTAACATCTGCCTTTACGATGTATTCTCACCAGAGGGTGTTGCCGAGGAGATGCGCCAGAGCGGCTTCGACAATGTGAACATCACAGCAACAACTGACGTAGCTGAGGCTTTCAAGGATGCTAAGTACATCATCTCTTCAGGTGGTGCACCTCGTAAGGAGGGTATGACTCGTGAGGACCTTTTGAAGGGTAACTGCGAGATCGCCGAGCAGCTTGGTAAGAACATCAAGACATACTGCCCCGATGTTAAGCATGTCGTTATCATCTTCAACCCTGCTGACCTTACTGGTCTTGTAACATTGCTCTACTCTGGTTTGAAGCCAGGTCAAGTTACCACACTCGCAGGCCTTGACACAACACGTCTCAAGAGCGCACTTGCAAAGAAGTTTGGCGTAATGCAGAGCGAGATCGAGGGTTGCGCAACATACGGTGGCCACGGCGAGCAGATGGCAGTATTCGGTAGCGCAGTGAAGGTTAGTGGTCGCAAGCTCACCGACATCATCGGCACCGAGGAGTTCCCTGCCGAGGAGTGGGAGCAGATGAAGAAGGATGTAACACAGGGTGGTGCAGCTATCATCAAGCTTCGTGGTCGTTCATCATTCCAGAGCCCATCATACCTCTCTGTTGAGATGATTCGCTCGGTGATGGGTGGCGAGCCTTTCCGCTTCCCTGCTGGCACATACGTTTCTAACGAGAAGTACAACCACATCATGATGGCTATGGATACTGTTCTCGACCAGAACGGTTGCTCATACAAGATGCCTGTTGGCACCGAGGAGGAGATTGCAAAGCTCGACGCTTCATACGCTCACCTCTGCAAGATGCGTGACGAGTTGGTAACATTGGGTATCGTTCCTGCTATCGAGGAGTGGTCGAAGATTAACCCCAACCTTTAATCTTTTGTGATAAGGCAGCATCTACTGCCGCTCGATAAAAGTAAATGCGGATGGGCTGTACTCGGTGTACCGCTCATTCGTATTTCTTTTACTGGGCGTTGTACCTACTACCTTCTAACATCTAAAACTTATCGAACAAATGAAAATAGCAATACCCACACGCGATGGGCATGTGGATGACCACTTTGGTCACTGTGCCTACTATACAATATACGAGATTGAGGATAAGAAGATAGTTGCTACCTCGCGTCTCGACTCGCCCGAAGGTTGCGGCTGCAAATCGAACATAGCATCGGTAATGGAGGAGATGGGCATCAGCGTGATGCTCGCAGGCAACATGGGTGAGGGTGCCAAGAACAAGTTAGAGGCACACAATATCAAGGTAATTCGTGGTTGCAAGGGTGATATCTCGGCCGTCATTCAGGGCTATATCCTCGGCTTTGTGATGGACTCGGGCGTAGGTTGCGACCACCACGAGTGCCACAACCATTAGCAGAGATAGGCTACACTACATGAACGAGAGTAACACCACGTTGCTCTCGTTTTTAAGTATCTCATCTACTCGGCGCATCATGCGAGTGGATAACACAGGACAGCCCCAGCTACCCACCGTAGCAAGGGGGTATATCGGAAACGAAGGGGTATACCTCCAGCCATGAAGCACCACACATCTACTACGCAGATTGCTATTTGTCTCATCCAAGCCATCCAGCCTATACGCCACGCCATAGCGACCCTCGTAGCGCTCGGCAACCAACGCCCTGCCGAGGCTCGACAGATGCGAGCCATCTTCGTTCGACACCTTGGCATACGACGAGCGAACATGCGACTTCCAAGAGCCGCTACCATGTGACACAGGAGAGCACAATAGGGCACATTGCTGCTCGAAGTTCCACACAACAAAGCGACAACGACCCGAGTGACGCGACAAGTCGACGAAGAGGGCTACTCGACAATTATAGCCATTACCTCTACAATAGTCGAGCAACTCATCGGCACGCGCCGCCACCCTACTCTGCAAACTCATGGCGTAGCTGCTCTACGAGTTGTGGCACACCAACGGCACCACGCTCCTTGATATGCGTCAGCGGATTGCGAATCATCGCTGTATCGGGGGTTCCTGGGTCGACAAGATATATTGGCACCTTACGGTCGCGCACATAGTAGACCAACGACGCCGCAGGATAGACAGCCAACGAGGTACCCACAACGATAAGTATATCTGCAGCCGCAACTATACGGCATGCGGGGTCGAACATTGGCACCGACTCACCGAAGAAGACAATATGTGGTCGCAACAGAGCACCATCCTCGCCGCGTGCATCCAACGACTGTTCCCACCCATCGTTGATGTCGTAGACAAGCTCTGGGTTACGCTCCGAGCGTAGCTTCATAAGCTCGCCATGGAGGTGTACCACGCGTGTTGAGCCAGCCTGCTCGTGCAGGTTATCCACATTCTGCGTAATTACGGTAACATCTGCCCACTCCTCCATTGAGGCGATAGCATAGTGGCCAGCATTAGGCCTCTTTGTAAGCGACTCACGGCGACGCAGGTTATAGAACTCTATGACCTTGGCACGATTTAGGCGTAGGGCCTCGGGGGTGCACACCTCCTCGACACGATAGTTTGCCCACAGACCATCGGCATCGCGGAACGTGGCAATACCGCTATCGGCACTCACACCGGCGCCCGTAAATACAACAATTCTCCTCTTCATAAAATACAGCATTTAGTACTCAAAGGTACAAAAAAATATGATACAAGGTTGCGAATTTGGGCAAAGTTGTTAACTTTGTATTAAAATATAGATTTTAGGATGAAAAAGCTACTCAAGAATTTAGGTGTTTGGATACTAATAGCGATGGTTATTGGTATTATTGCTGGCGTTGTGATGGGTTCCGAGGCATCGGCATTTAAGCCATTAGGCGACCTCTTTATACAACTTATTAAGATGTTGGTTGTACCCTTGGTACTGGTATCCATCATCAGCGGTGCGGCATCGCTTGGCGAGACCAAGTCGGCAGGTCTTGTAGGCGGAATAAGCATTGCCTATATGATGCTTACAACGCTCGTCTCGATTATTGTCGCCATACTTCTTGCCGTTATCTTCCAGCCAGGAAAGGGCATTGATAACGACGCCTTTATTTCTAAAGAGAAGGAGTATGTAGCCGAGAATAACGAAGAGATATTCATTGATGTCGAGATGGGCTCGGCAACGCAGACAACACTTGAGTTTAGCGTCGAGACAAGCGGCATCGAGAGTGCCAAGTGGCTAACATACAAGGAGGGCGACAAGGCGCCATCTATAAACGAGGTCGTAGCACTCGGCAACAGCATCGACCTTGAAAAGAGCGAGCCTATCTTAGCAGACGACCTTGATGCTGGCACTAAGTATTGTGTTGTTGTAGCGGCAACGACAGCCGACCAACAGAGAGTCATAACCAAGCCTCTGGATAACACCACACTGACGCCACCCATGGGCTTCTGGGATACGGTTATAGAGATGATTCCCGAGAACCCCGTAAAGGCCCTTACGGATGGCAACATTCTTCAGATTATCGTCTTCGGCCTCTTCCTCGGCTTCGGCATTTCAGCACTCGCACAAGATAAGCGTCGCAAGGTTGTTGGCGGCCTAAACATCATCCTCGAGGCACTCATCTGGTGCATCGGCAAGGTGATGATTGTAGCGCCATTCGGCGTCTTCGGTCTTATTGCAGATGCTACGGGTACATTTGGCATCGGCATGTTGGGGCAGTTAGCAAATGTACTATGGCTCGACCTATTGGCAGTAGCTATCATTGGTCTTGGTCTGTATCCACTAACCATAGCGTTGTTCTCGCGCGTGCCGCTTAAAAGCTACTTCCGTGCGATGATAAAGCCTCAGGTGGTATCGTTCTCGACAGCCTCATCACTCGCCACCCTACCGGTAAACATGGAGGCGTGCGACGAGATGGGTATCTCAAAGCAGACATCGGGTTTCGTCCTACCGTTGGGCGCCACTATCAACATGTCTGGTAACGCCATCTACTATGCGCTACTTGCCATATTCTTTGCGCAGTTCTACGGCATTGAGCTCGGCATGGCGGAGTATGTGTCAATAGCTATCGTATGTACACTCGGTGCCATTGGTCAGGCTGGCGTCCCTGGCCCTACGCTCCTTGCCGCTGCCGTATTGGTTGCCGCAGGCATACCTCTCGAGGGTCTACCACTATTCTACGCCCTCGATAGAATCTTCGACATGATACGCACCACGCTCAACATCACGGGCGATGCAGCGTGTGCTGCCGTAGTTGACAGGTTTGTCAAGAAGTAACATCACAAACAGAGACAAGTAATCCGTTGTGGCATAGGGTCGCAACGGATTATTTTTGTGCCGCAACTCATTGAACTTCACAAAAAAGTTCGTAACTTTGAGCTATATTGCGTTCGCAAACAACTATTAACATAAAACAGATAGGTATGAAGAGGTCAAGATTTTTACTATGCGCCCTCGTGCTCGCTATGACATCGCTATCAGTAGCAGCACAGGAGATTGCACCCGCCATCGCCCGCGATGCGAAGATCGAGCGTCAGGTAGAGAAGATTCTCAAGGGCATGACCCTCGAGGAGAAGGTGGGACAGATGGCCGAGTTGGGCATCGACATGTTTGGCAATAGCGTAACAGGGGTTGCCGACGACAAGCAGTTCATACTCAAGGAGGATGTCCTCGAGGCCATAGCCAAGGAGTACAAGTTTGGCTCGGTGCTCAACGCCCCTGGCAAGGCACAGACTGCCGAGGAGTGGAACAATATAATCACAAAGATTAACGAGGTATCTATCAAGTACACAGGGTTACCTACGCTCTACGGCATTGATGCCATTCATGGTGCCACCTACACATGGGCATCGCCACTCTTTCCACAGGAGGTGAATGCCGCAGCGTCGTTCAACCGTGCCATGGTGCGCCAGATGGCGGATATGACAGCCTACGAGGTGCGTGCAAGCAACATAGCATGGACATACTCACCAACGCTCGACCTCGGCCGTAAGGCGTCATGGCCACGCCAATGGGAGAGTTTCTCGGAGGACGCATATCTCACCGCCGAGATGGCTCGCGAGATGGTACTCGGCTACCAAGGTGACGACCCTAATCACATCGACCGCTACCATATAGCATCGTGCCCCAAGCACTACATGGCATACGGCATGACCAACTCGGGACAGGACCGCACACCTGCATACGTCTCAATAGCGGAGCTTCGCGAGAAGCACTTTGCGCCATTCAAGGCGGCCATCGAGGCAGGCGCACTATCCATAATGGTTAACTCGGCATCGGTGAATGGCATACCTACACATGCCGACTACGAGTTACTTACCGTATGGCTCAAGGAGGGGCTTAACTGGGACGGCATGATTGTCACCGACTGGGCAGACATCGCCAACCTATACACCCGCGAGAAGATTGCCGTAGACTATAAGGATGCAATACGCATCTCTATAAACGCTGGTGTCGACATGTCGATGATACCATACGATGTCAACTTCTGCCCACTGCTCATCGAGTTGGTGAACGAGGGCAAGGTGTCGATGGAGCGTATCGACGATGCCGCACGACGCATCATACGCATGAAGATACGACTTGGCCTACTTGAGACGCCAAACACCTATGTCGAGGATTACCCAAAGTTCCAGGGCGAGGAGATACGCGAGGCGTGCTACAAGGCTGCAACCGAGTCTATAACGCTACTCAAAAATAGCGATAACATACTCCCATTATCGCCCGACACACGCATTCTTGTTGCAGGTCCTAATGCCGACCGCATGCGCCCATTGTGTGGTGGTTGGAGCTACTCATGGCAGGGCGACATCGTCGACAAGGTACTTCCCAACGGCACCACATTTGTCGATGCCATACGCGCCATTGGCGGTGATAATGTAAGCTATGTAGCAGGTGTAGAGTACGCTACGGAGGGTCACTTCGAAGGCGAGTGCAACATCGACATCGAGGCGGCTGTTAGCGCAGCCGAGGATGCGGATGTCATTGTTCTCTGCATCGGTGAGAACTCATACTGCGAGACGCCTGGCAATATCAACGAGATGGCTTTATCGGCAAATCAGCAGCAGCTCGCCAAGGCGCTTATCGCCACAGGCAAGCCCGTAGTCCTTGTGCTTAACGAGGGTCGCGGACGCATCATCTCATCGTTCGTTGACGACACAGCAGCCGTACTACACACCTATCTTCCTGGCACCGAGGGAGCACGCGCCCTCGCCGACATCCTCTATGGTAATGTCAACCCATCGGGCAAGCTACCATACACCTACCAGAAGTACTCTAACGCCATGACCACCTACGACCATAAGGTCTCGGAGAGCGTCGGCACAATGGAGGGCGCCTACGACTACAATGCCGTGGTATCTGTGCAGTGGGCATTTGGCTACGGCTTGTCGTACACCGAGTTCGAGTATAGCAACCTGCGCGTTGTCGAGGGCAGGGAGTTTAAGGCAGGTGACACCATCCGCATAGCCGTAGATATCAAGAATACGGGCGAGCGTAGTGGCAAGGAGAGCGTGCTGCTCTTCATCAACGACGATGTGGCATCCATCGTACCCGATGCACGCCGTCTGCGCGACTTCGAGAAGGTTGAGATTGCGGCTGGCGAGAGTACGACCGTTGAGTTTGAGGTTAAGGCCGAGGAGTTGGCATTGGCCGCTAACGATGGCAAGTGGCACTTGGAGGAGGGCACATTCACCATCCAGTGTGGCAACCTCACAGAGCGCATCACCTGCACCGCAACCACACACTTCGGTCACAACATCCGCTAACGACCATTCAGCGAGCAATTAGCAGAGAGTAGTTAGAGATGTTATGGGCGCTGCCCACTTTAAGGAGCGCTCTGGAGTATGTAAACTCTTAAAGCGCACCGAATAGTGAGTTTGTTGATTTGTTGATTTACCCTATGTATTTCAACAAATCAACAAGCAACATGCGAGAGTGAATAGGCGTTGCTAATTGCTCTTTGCTAATTGAGTGGTGTCACTCCTTCTTGCGTAGCGGGCACTCCTTCGTGCAGGACGAACACTGCGACGTATCGCGGCACGAAAAGAGACGCCACACCTTCATGGCGATGACAACAGCCACGACAAGCGCCACAACAGCAACTATGATATCCTGCCAGGTCATAACTACACGAGTAACATCGTTATGTGGAAGCCAATCCACGCCAACAACCATGCCACAGCCGTATTGTAGAGCGCGGAGCCAACAGCCCACTTCCAATTTAGCTCGGAGCCTATGGCCATTATCGTAGCGATACAGGGCAGATAGAGCAACGAGAATATGAGGAATGCCACAGCCGTAGGTATGCTCATGCTATTAGCCATGCGGTTGGATGCCGTTGCCGAGAGTTCATCGTCGCTCTCAGGCTCCTCGTCACCAGGCTCGGCATAGAGCACATTCATCGTACTCACGACAATCTCCTTGGCAGGGATGCCCGAAAGTACGGCTACCGACGCCTGCCAGCCCATATCCATAGGTGCAAATATAGGCTCGGCGATCTTGCCTATCTCGCCCATATACGACTGCTCATAGTCGGTATGAGGGGTCTCGCCACCGCTCGTCGCAGGGCGTGGATAGTAGCTCAACAGCCACACAGCGATAGAGGCTATAAGGATGAGGCCACCCATCTTCTTAAGGTACTCCGAGCACTTCGACCACATGTGGCGAAGCGTAGTCTTTGCCGTGGGCACACGGTATGGCGAGAGCTCCATAACGAAGGGGGCCTCCTGCTCGCGGAACATAAACCTACGCATAAGACGGGCGGTAAGCACTGCCATGACCATACCAAAGAGGTAGAGCGAGAAGAGCACCGTACCCGCATTCTCGGGGAAGAAGATGCCCACAATCATCATATATATAGGTAGACGAGCGCTACACGACATAAAGGGCACGGTCATGATGGTGATTATTCGCGAGGTGCGACACTCGATAGTGCGACACGCCATAACCGCAGGAACATTACAACCAAAGCCCATGACCATGGGGATAAACGACTTACCATGCAGACCCATACGGTGCATAACCTTATCCATGATAAAGGCTGCACGCGCCAAGTAACCCGAATCCTCAAGGAATGATATAAATAGGTATAGTATCATGATGTTGGGCAGGAAGACAAGCACACTACCCACACCACTAATAACACCATCGGTGAGCATATCGCGCAGAGCACCCGCCTCCATGCCGCCATGCACAGCATCGTACAACCACCCCACACCCGCATCTATCCACTCCTGCGGATAGGCACCAAGCGTAAAGGTGCAGTAGAACATAAACCACATGATGGCAAAGAAGATGGGGAAGCCCCACACACGATGTGTCACGATGGCATCAATCTTATCGCCAATAGTATCGCGGCGATGCTCCACAGCCTCGTAGGTCTCCTTCAACGCGCCCGACACGAAGCCATACTTCTGGTTTGCTAACGACGTCTCGATATCTTCGCCTAACGCCTCCTCGATGTCGGTGCGTGCCTTAAGCGCCATCTGTCGCCAACGCTCAACATGGTGTGCCGACTCGAGCATCGACGCTACCTCCTTATCGCCCTCAATGAGCTTCAGAGCGAAGTATCTCGGCGGGAAGTGCACTGGCAGCTCATCACGATGCTCACGCATCGAGGCGTGCAGCGACGCCAAGTTCTCCTCGATAACCGAGCCATAGGCTATATGAATATGACGCACACGCTTATCGCGGTTTTCGTGAACAGCAATGATGGTATCGAGTAGCTCCTCGATGCCTCGCCCCGAGGGTGCTACAACGGGAACCATAGGCACACCTATCATCTCGCCGAGCGCCTCATGGTCAAACTGTGCGCCACTACGCTCCAACTCATCGTACATATTCAGGGCGATGACCATCTTGGGGCTCATGTCGATAAGTTCGGTTGTCAAGTATAGGTTACGCTCCAAGTTGGAGGCGACAACCGTATTGACGACAATATCGGGCGTGCTATCTATAAGGTGGCGTCTGACGTATACCTCCTCGGGCGAATATGCCGAGAGGGCGTAGGTGCCGGGGAGGTCGGTAATCTCGATGGTATAACCCCTATACTTAAGTTCACCACGTTTGGCATCCACCGTAACGCCACTATAATTACCTACATGCTCACTACGGCCGCATAGCGTATTAAACAGCGAGGTCTTACCCGAGTTAGGGTTTCCAACCAAGCCTACACTTATATGGTTATGGCGTGTCTGTACCGCCTCGGCGATGACATCGGCATCGTTCACAAGGTTGACATCCTGTTTCTCACTAATCGTCTCTGCCTCCTCGCGTGTCATGACCACAATCATCTCAGCCTCCTTACGGCGTAGCGATATATCGTAGCCCATGATATGATACTCGATAGGGTCCTTAAGTGGGGCATCCAAGATAACCTTAACATGCTGCCCCTTAACAAAGCCCATCTCCATTATGCGACGTCGAAAACCGCCGTAGCCAAGCACCTTGACAACGACAGCCTCATCACCTGTTTTCAACTCACTTAATCGCATACTGCAAAAAAACATTATTATTATGGCGCAAAGATACAAAATTAAAGATAAGCCATCAACCCCTATAAATAGGGATTTTTACACGAGTGCCATATACAAAGCATAAATATGCTCATTTGAATGATTGTCCAAACCACCGATTTGTCGGTAAATCACACCTTTATATCTATTTTTTTAGTGATTTTTATTGGATAGTAAAAATATTTCTCTATCTTTGCAAGAGGAAAAACCTAATAATGATTTAGCGATATGAAGACTTTAGTAGAAAAGATCAATGCCCAGTACGAGGCATTCGCAGCAAATGCTGCTTTGCAGGTTGAGAAGAACAATAAGGCTGCTGGCACACGCGCTCGCAAGGCTGCTTTGGAGCTCACAAAGCTTCTCAAGGATTTCCGCAAGGTATCAGTAGAGGAGGCAAAGAAGTAATTTGCGTCTGTTTTATAACATTTGAGGCTGGCCCAAAAGGTCAGCCTCATTTCTTTCAATGAGCAATTAGGAATTAGCAATAGGAGGGTTTGCGCCCAATCAAGCGAAGCGCCCACCCGAAAAAGCTAATTGCGTGGTGCCTCCTCATCCGACTCGTCACGACGACGATCGTTGATACGCATCATACGGCGTATGGTTGTTGCCAAACGCTCGGGCTCAATATTACGACGGATAACCGAGTCGTGAGCGATGGAGATACCGCCAGTCTCCTCCGACACAACGACGATGATAGCATCCGACACCTCACTCATACCCAAGGCTGCGCGGTGGCGCATACCGTATGACTTGGGCACCTCCTGCTGTGTTGATGGAAGTACACACTTGGCAGCCACAACCCTATCGCCGCTAATAACAACGCCGCCATCGTGCAACGGAGCATTCTTGAAGAATATGTTGCCGAGCAGTGCCGACGACACCTTGGCATCAACAGCGATACCACTCTCGACGACAATACCCAAATCGTCAGACTGCTTGATGATAATCAGCGCACCCACCTTCTCACTACTCATCTCCATGCACGCCTCAACGATAGGTTGTAGGTCTATCTCATCCTGATGCTTACGATTGCGGATATTGAAGAGTCGGCTAAGCCACTCGAAGCGCCCCTGCTGACGGCCAATCATCTGCAAGAAGTGACGAATCTCGGGTTGGAAGATGATGATAAGATCCAAGACACCAACCGAGATAAGTTGCCCGAGGATTGTCGAGAATAGAACCAAGTTAAAGGTTGTAACAAGAATCCACACCAGATATATGACAAAGACGCCAATCATAATATATGGCGCACTCGTACCCTTCATCGCCCTATAAAACACAAGGAGCAATGTTGACACCAGAATGATATCAATAAGGTCTACAAAGGTAAACGGTATGAAACCCATGTTCGGTAGTTCGGCTTAGTTATGCTACTATTACGGTGCGAATGTAGTCAAAAAAATGCCGATTTGCAAATACAAACCGGCAAAATCGACATAATAGCGGAATATTATCCCTATGTACGACTAAATTAATTAATCGAGAACGCCCTCCTCGTAGAGCTTATCGACCTCAGCCAAGACGATGCTTGTGATGTTGAGTTGCTCACTGGCATCAACAACCATCTCCTGACGTATAATCATCTTGTAACGGCCATCAGCATTGATATTCTTCACTGCAAGCTCCACCAACTTTGCAAAGCGTGCATCGAGCACCTGCTGCTCCTCCATTAGCTGAAGCTCCTCCTTGGCGAGCTTCTCGGCCTCGAGCTTTGCCGATGCCTGGTAGTCTGCCACACGGCGCTCAATCTCCTCCTGTCTCTGTTGAGCTGTGATACCCGTAATCATAGACTTGTTGTAATCCTCCTGCACCTTCTGCATCTGGTCAACGAAGTTC
The DNA here is from genome assembly GCA_017503575.1 of Alistipes sp. Taxonomy (GTDB): domain Bacteria; phylum Bacteroidota; class Bacteroidia; order Bacteroidales; family Rikenellaceae; genus Alistipes. The sequence continues at coordinate 32,053 of JAFVSV010000059.1, forward strand.
TGCTCCTGCTTCTGCCATGACACCTGAGCACTCTGGCCACGCTTCTGGAAATCGGTGAGCTTGGTCTCGAGAGCTACGCCCTCCGAAAGGTATAGCTTGCTGTTTGCAAATAGATAAACAACGTCGAGGTATACAACATCACCCTCAACAACGGGGCTATTTGTTGGTGTCTGGAGGGTATCGTCAGCAACAGAGGTTGTTGTCTGCTGCTCAACGCCCTGCTCCGCTGCATCACCCTGAACCGTATCATTGCTCTTCTTATCAGCGCCACCACACGACACCATCAGAGCTACTGCCATCATGGCAAAAAGAGATCTCTTCTTCATAATATTTATTCTATTTTTCAATTAATTTTCTATACCGAACGACAAAGGTAGAAAAATTTATTTACTTTTGTAGAAATTTTAGAAATTTTTAGACCATATATGTACGAATATATCAGGGGTAAGATTAGCGAGGCAACGCCAACATACGCCGTAATCGAGGCTGGAGGCGTCGGCTACTTCATCAACATATCGCTCAAAAGCTACGCCGACATCGAGAAGCTCGACGAGGGGTTACTCTATGTTCACTACATCGTGCGCGAAGACCAACAGTCGTTGTACGGCTTCACGACCAAGCTCGAAAGAGAGCTCTTCCGTCAGCTTATAAGTGTCTCTGGTGTAGGCGGTAACACCGCCCGCATGATACTCTCGACATACACCTCACGCGAGCTACAAAATATCATCGCCACAGAGAATGCCGTGCTGCTGAAGAATGTCAAGGGTCTTGGTCTGAAGACCGCCCAGAAGATTATCGTCGAGCTTTCGGGCAAGATGATTGAGCTTGGTGCCAGCGACATGATGCTCACACAGACACAGCGTGGCTCGCGTAACGAGGCATACGACGAGGCTCTCGCAGCACTCGCCATGCTCGGCTTCCAGAAGAGTGCATCGGAGAAGGCCCTAACCGCCATCTTCAAGGAGTCGCCAGCCATCAGCGTGGAGGAGGCGGTGCGTGCAGCGCTCAAGAGATTATAGCGCGATTTGCTTTTTTCTAAAGAAAAATATGGCACGTTGCAAAATATTTACTAAATTTGCGCGATATATAGTTATGAGACGCCTTATAAACATAGCATTGAGTATGGTTGTGGCAATTGCCGCAACACTCGTCGCATCGTGCAACAACGAAACAGACACCACACTCACATCGCAGCAGAGCAGCATAGAAAAGTATTTAACAGGATCGCACTCTCCAAAGTTAATCCCAGAGTCCGAGTTAGGGACATCACTCGACGAGCACCCCGAGTACTACACAAACTGGGGACTTGATATCTATCGCTACATAACCAATATGTATGACGCCGGACGCGACGAGAAGCCTATTGCCGAGATAGGCGACGATTTGAGCATAACATATACGGCATATATCTTCAAGAGTGGCAAACCTACGTCGAAAGATATCTTTGCCACCAACGACGCCGCATCTATCAAACTTCTCCAAGAACTTGGACTAAATACCGAGTATGAGTGGAGCGACGAGCCAAAGGTTGTGCAGTTGGGCAACGACAAGGATTTGTTCGACTCATTGAGCACCGCATTAGAGGGGTGCCACGAGGGCGACAAGGTGGAGATTTACCTGACATTCGAGGCAGCCTACGGCAAGCACCATATCGGCATGGTACCAAGCAAGTCGGCACAGATGTGGGAGATAACAATTAACCAGATAACTAAACGATAACACATAGCTGATGAAAAATATAGTAACACTGATAAGCGCGATACTCACCACCCTACTCTTGAGCACCTCGTGCGTCGAGGAGCCCACGACAACATTCGAGGAGATAGAGCAGCGTTCGCTCAAGGCGTGGATTGATAAGTATCACCCCGAGTTATCGGATAACTACCAAGAGGTGGGTGGCTACTATGTAGATATTCTCAACAAGGGCGTCATGGACTCGCTACCCATTACGGGCAAAGATGTTTGGGTGTGGTACGACTTTACAGCCCGCGACCTCGATGGCAATATATGCGAGACACGCAGCTACGAGTTAGCCACTCAGCTCGGCACATATACCGACTACACACACTATGTCCCAGCCTTCCGCTTCAGCGGTAAGGAGGCTCACACCATTCACGAGGGCACATATCTCGCGACATTCAACAAGCTAAAGATTGGCAATGACTCGATGGAGGTGCGATACGGCACAAAGATGCGTCTATACCTGCCATCATCAGTTGTTAGCGGCAATGGCAGCTCAACGAGCGATGGTGGCTACGAGGGTCAGTTTGCCTTGGATGAGAACATCCCAATGATTGTCGACATCACGATATATGGCCATGTGAACAACCCCGTAGCATACGAGGGTGAGCATGTAAACACCTTTGCGGAGGCCAATGGCGGTCTCTGCACCGACCATAAGGTGGAGACACCCGAGGAGGATGCCGAGAAGAGCGCCATGCGCCGTCGTGTCATAGCACGCGCCGAGGAGAGCACCGAGGGTGATTCGGAGGTAGACACTCGCCCCTTGGAGTTCTTCGATGGTCGCTGGCATCAGCCCATAGATACCCTCGCACAGCTCTATGTGAACTATGCATACACACCCGAGAAGAGTATGAAATTCGATGTGCTTGGCACCGATACCTTGAAGTATCCTGGCGAGAACCTATATGTTGGCGGTAGTGTATATGCCAATGAGGCATCTATGTCGGATATAGATAGACGTGTCAACGATGCTCTTATCGAGCGTTTCGGCAAGGGCATAACCTACGACGAGGTGCTAACCACTGACTCGCTGAACGCCAAGGCTACGGCCAAGGTATGGTATGTTGGTCGCTTCCTCGACGGCTATATCTTCGACACCAACATCGACGAGGTTAAGGAGATTATTTACGGCAAGGTTGAGAGCAAGGGCGAGGCGCTATCGTTCGACATGAAGAAGATCGAGGAGAACAAGTATATCCTTGCGTGGAACTACTCGGTACCCACACTGCGTCAGGGACAGTGGGCAGCAATCCTCACCGTGTCGACTTATGGCTACGGCATAGCAGGCGTGGTAGGCTCGCACACCTCGACAACAACGGGTGGCAACAACGCCTACTACGACTACCTCAACTATATGAACTACATGAATTACATGAATAACTACTATGGCTACGGCTATGGCGGCATGTATAATAACGGTTACTATGGTTATGGCTACAACCCGTATTACTATGGTTATGCGGGCTCAATGGAGGACACATCCGTAACGGTTACAACCACCTCTTCGGAGATACCAGCATATACACCACTACTCTTCCAGGTATTTGTTGAGTAGCACATCGGTTATAAAGCAAAACAACGGGGATGACTAAAAAGTAAATTAGCCATCCCCACTTTGTTTCATGAGGTTGAAGAAAAAGATGTAGTTTTAGGCCTGCGAAGCCCGAAAAAGCGGAGTTTACTCTGCGTAAATGAGCATTTTGAGGGCGAGCATAACGACAAAATACACTTTTTATTCAGCCTCGTGTTATTGGGGCTATATGCTACAATTCGTCATCATACTATCGAAGACCATGCGGCGACCATGGGGCGGGATGGGTGAGGTGCGAGGCAGAGGAGTATCCAAGGGTGCACCAAAGGGCATCTGAGCCTTAAGATACCAACGACGATCTATCTGCCAGTGCTCCTCGACAGGTTTGTCAATAATCGGGTTATAGTGCTGAAGCGATGCGCCATAACCCATTGTCTCTATGCCAGTCCATAGTGCAAACTGAAGCATCGCAGAGCTCTGCTCCGACCAGGTATCTACCCTATCGGCGTAGAGCGGATACTGCTCACGAAGAGCATTCAGCGCTGCAGAGTCCTCATAAAAGAGTAGCGTGCCGTGCCCCGAAGCAAAGGAGTCGTCGATACGCTGCTTGGTGGCGGCAAAGCGCTCCTCAGGCACAAATTTACGAAGTGTTTCAGCGACGATATGCCACAACTCGCGGTGGTGGTCACCGAGCAGCAGCACCACACGCGACGACTGCACATTGAAGGGCGTGGGCATCACCATAAGAAGCCTATCAATAAGCTCAACAAGATGTCTATCATCAACAAGAGGCCTATCCTCCAAACGATAGTAGCTGCGACGCCGTGTTACAGCATCAATAAAAGTATCTCCCATAAGCAAAAATTTATGGGAGATAGTAGCAAAAAAGATACCAGATTAGTAGAGCTTGATATACTCATAGGTGTTACCCACTAACGAGAGGTAGCGCTCGAACTCCTCTCGTTCAATGACCACCGTAAAACGATTATCGTTGGGGTGGAAGCTCAGCGACGACTGCTGACGTAGCGTCTCGTCGAGGAAGAGGTGGACATGGTTTGTCTCGTCGTTGATAAGACCAAACGGAGAGACTGAACCAGGGCATAGTCCGAGCCACTTATCCATACGCTCGGGCGAGGCGAACGAGAGCTTACCCTGATGCAGGATATGTTCGAGGTCGTGTATCGCCATCGACTGCTCCGAGTCGAAGACAACCAAGTAGTGGCGGTTACCCTTATGGTTGCGGAAGAAGAGGTTCTTGCAGTGCTTCGAGCCATCCTGATGCCAATACTGGCGTGCTATCTCGATGGTAGGCGCCTCGGGGTGCTCATACCATGAGTATTTAATCTCGTGCTTGTCGAGCCAAGCAAATACTTTATCACGTCGTTCCATAGTGCAAAGATAGCAAAAATATGCAAAAAGAAGTTGCTCGTTTCGTATAAATTGCATAACTTTGTAAGGATTAACCTAAAAATCAAATCGACGAACAAATATCTAAAACAATAAACTATGAACGTAAATCTTATCAACAGCAAATTCGAGGAGAAGTTTTCGACCAAGGGTGAGCTATTCACCTCGCCTGGCCGTATCAACCTTATTGGCGAGCACACCGACTACAACGGTGGCTTCGTATTCCCTGGCGCTATCGACAAGGGCATGGTAGCTGCGATAAAGCTCAACGGCACCGACAAGGTGCGTGCCTACGCTGTAGACCTCGACGACTATGCCGAGTTTGGCCTTAACGAGGAGGATGCTCCTGCGGCAAGCTGGGCGCGCTACATCTTCGGCGTATGCCGCGAGATAGAGAAGCGTGGCGGTAAGATTGCGGGCTTCGACACAGCATTCTCGGGCGATGTGCCTCTCGGTGCTGGCATGTCATCATCGGCAGCCCTCGAGTCTACATTTGCCAACGCCCTCAACGAGCTATTCTCACTCGGCATCGACCGCTTCGAGTTGGCGCGTATAGGTCAGTCTACCGAGCATAACTACTGCGGCGTTAAGTGTGGCATCATGGATCAGTTCGCATCGGTATTCGGCAAGGCAGGCCACCTCATGCGTCTCGACTGCCGCTCTATGGAGTTCGAGTACTTCCCATTCGACCCCGAGCAGCATGGCTACAAACTCGTTCTGCTCGACTCGGTTGTTAAGCACGAGCTTGTTGGCTCACCATATAACGACCGCCGTGCTTCGTGCGAGAGAGTTGCTGCCGTACTCGGTCAGGAGTTCTTGCGTGGTGCCACCATGGAGCAGTTGGAGGCTATCAAGGATAAAATCTCGGAAGAGGACTACATGCGTGCCCGCTATGTCATTGGCGAGGAGCAGCGCGTATTGGATGTATGCGAGGCTCTCAAGCGCGACGACTATGAGACAGTAGGCAAGCGCATGTACGAGACACATTGGGGCATGTCGAAGGATTATGAGGTATCGTGCGAGGAGCTCGACTTCTTGGCCACCGTTGCCGAGGAGTGTGGCGTAACTGGCTCACGCATCATGGGTGGCGGCTTTGGCGGCTGCACCATCAACCTTGTGAAGAGCGAGTTGTACGATGGCTTTATCGCCACTGCCAAGGAGCGCTTTAACGCGAAGTATGGCCACGAGCCTAAGGTATACAACGTGGTCATCTCGGATGGCGCACGCAGACTATAACGATAGTAACAACAACAAGAGAGGGGTATCAATGACTGGTACCCCTCTCATATTATTTAGACGCTCGCACGCTACTACTTCTTCTCCTTCAAGATGTCGCGTATCTCAGTAAGCAAAGTCTCCTCCTTGGTTGGCTCTGGTGCTGGTGCTGGCTCGGCAGCCGCTGCCTCCTCCTCCTTTTTGCGTAGATTAGAGAGACGGTTGATAAGCTTAATCATGACAAATACGCTTAGTGCGATAATCGCAAAGTCGAGACATGTCTGAATAAATTCGCCGTACTTGAGCAATACCTCGGGCTCTGCCTCCTTGATAACAGTGGTACCATCCTCACCCATGACGGCAGGTGTAGCCTCCTTAAGCTTATAACTCAAATCTGCGAAGTTCTTACCACCAAGCAGACAGCCAACAGGAGGCATGATGATATTGTTAACAAGCGAGGTGACAATCTTACCAAATGCACCACCGATGATAACACCGACAGCCATGTCTACGACATTACCCTTGAGGGCAAACGCCTTAAATTCCTTCAAAAATCCCATAGTGTTCGAAATTAGTTTAATGTTTGTTTGACGCAAAATTAATTAGATTTTTGGGAAATCACAAATATTAAAATAAAAAAAGAGCCACCACACCCATGATGGCGGCCCCTCAACAAACTTTATACTTAACTATGCAATGGGTAAAAGGTTTAATCGGTGATAACAACCTCGTCGACCTCTATCACCCAATCAAAGAGGTTCGAGGCACAGGCGCGTTGGAATTGCGACATCTTCGATGTGGGCACCGTATCGGCAAGTATGGCGTTGAAGAAGTCGGCAACAGAGGTATAGTAATTGTCAACCTTATCGGCGAAGCACTCGTAGAAGGCACGCTGCTCACGACTACTCAAGCCTGGGGGCAAGATGCCATCGGCGACAAGCTCAGGATAAGGGTATATGTTGCGCATATTGTTAGCATTAGCACGTAGCTCCTCGACAATTGTCGACACCACATACACCTCGAGGGTATCACCCCTACCAGGCATCTCGACAAAGGTGGTATACACGGGATAGTCGACCTCCACAGCGTCGACAACATCGTACGAGAAGTCGTCGAACTCCTGCTCAGCGAGATTGTCCAAGTATGCCATCTCGCGGTAGGCATCCAACTCACCACGAAGCTCGGCACGCTCCTTCTCACTCCAGCGTTCCTGCCGCTTCGAGCACCCCACGACCATGCACACGGCGAGGGCAAGCACAAATGTAGATAACAGAAATTTTCTCATCACTAAAGAATTTATGGTTTACACCTCGTAGGTGCAACTCTTGTGCCACACTACCCTTGCGGCTTCGAAGCGTTATCGAAAAGCGAGGTTATATATACCGTAAATACGGGGAACATCGCCATGCCCACGATGGGTAGCACTACACATATCGTCTTGCCGAGTGCTGTGACAGGCGTTATCGACGAGCCTACGGTGGTCACATTCATACACGCCCACCACAGCGCATCACCGAAGCCAGTAACAGCGCTATTAACGGGTGCCTCATACTCGTAGAAGAAGAGCGCCGCGAAGTATGTGCCTACGACCACCGTCGCTATATATGCCCACAACAGACGCGTGGCACGTCGGGCAATAAGCCAGCGCAGGGTGATATATAGAGCCATGATAGCGCGTAGCATCACCACCCCGCTGAGCACCATCGTCGCGGTGTGGTTAGGATGAACGCCCGACACACTGAAAATCATGTGATAGGGCACCGACAATACGAGCATCACAAAGTTGCGAAGCAGGAACATTAGACGGTTGTCACTCGCCCACACAAGCATAAAGAAGTCGGTGAGGAAGATGATACATACGATGAACATCGCCCAGGCATAAAGCGTCGAGAACTCTGCAAACTCGCGCGAGTATAGCACCTCAACAGATAGCGAAGCGAGGAGGAGTATGCTCGCCACAAGCGTAAGGAGGTTTATTAGACGCAACCACATAACACGGCACAGTCGAGCAAGAACTATACCAAGGGAGCTATGCTCCAGCCAACCAACACCTCTCTTTCATCATTTTCGCGCAATCACATCAGATAAGCGAAAAATTTCGTCGATTTACTTGCCCGAATAATAAAAAATTACTACCTTTGTGTGACTTGCAGTGTGTATATACGGCAAGTGGCTGACAATGTGCATTATTAACAAGTAACATATTTTTTACCAAACACTTAAAAAACACTTAAAACTTATGAAACACAATTTCAACGCAGGACCATGCGTACTTCCACGTCAGGCTGTTGAGGCTGCTATTGAGGCTATCCGCGACTTCGACAACACCGGTATCGGTATCCTTGAGATCTCTCACCGTACTCCCGGCTGGGAGCGCGTAATGGCAGAGGTTGAGCAGCTCTGGCGCGACCTTTTGAACATCCCTGAGGAGTATGCTATCTTCTTCCTCGGTGGTGGCGCTTCTACTCAGTTCTTTGAGGTTCCAGCTAACCTTCTTAAGACCAAGGCTGCTTACTTGCAGACCGGCGTTTGGGCAAAGAAGGCTATCAAAGAGGCTAAGTTCTACGGTGAGGTTGAGGTTGTTGCTTCTTCAGAGGACAAGACCTACAGCTACATCCCAAAGAACTACACTATCCCAACTGATGCTGACTACTTCCACATCACTACTAACAACACTATCTACGGTACAGAGATCCACGAGGATATCGACTCACCTGTAACTTTGGTTGCCGATATGTCATCAGACATCATGTCTCGCCCTATTGACATCAAGAAGTATGGTATGATCTACGGTGGTGCTCAGAAGAACGTAGGCCCTGCTGGTGTTACATTCGTAATCATCCGCAAGGACCTTCTTGGCCAGTCAGGTCGTAAGCTCCAGACTATGGTTGACTACTCTACTCACTACCCAGAGGAGGCTCGCAACCGCTCAATGTTCAACAC
>JAFVSV010000060.1 GCA_017503575.1 Alistipes sp.
ATAACACCGTTGCCGCGATGGTTTATGGAGCAAGGCTTTCTTAATCGGGCGGAGCTGAAGCTCCTTAATCGGGCGGGCTGTCGCCCTTAATCAGGCGGGAGCAAAGCTCCCTTAATTGGGCGGAGCTAAAGCTCCTTGACATTTATCAAGCGAAGCGCCCGATGAAGCAGGCTCTGCCTGCGCCCGAACAAGCGCAGCGCCCGACCAAGGGCGTCAGCCCGCCCTCCCAAGCGAAGCGCCCAACCAAGCGCAGCGTTCGTTTTGGAAAAATGGAAAATTATTTAGTCTTTATTTCCATTAAACGCTCGCTATCATTGTACTTGTAGAAAAATTTTATCAAAAATAATTCCACGATTTAATAAGTATAACACCCTGATAATTAGTGTACAAAGAAATATTGGCACAAAAACTTCGAAATAAATGATGAGAAAATTGGTTGAATATTTCGTAGACTCGATAAAAAGTCATATCTTTGTGGCGTTGATTGCGAAATTTATTCATAACAATATATCTTATGTTGGATACCAATTTAATTAAGATTTTCGAGCAGAGCTTCCGCGATAATAGCGACTCGCCAGCTCTTTCCGACTACTTCAAAAAGGAGACTCTAACCTACTTCGATGTAGCGCAAGATGTGGCTAAGTTGCACCTCATGTTCAAGGAGGCGGGTATTGAGCGTGGCGATAAGATTGCCCTTATCGGCCGTAACAATACGCGTTGGTGCGTGAGCTACCTCGCTACGGTAACATACGGCGCTGTCATCGTGCCTATCCTTCAGGACTTCAACCCTAACGATGTCATCAATATCATCAACCACTCGGAGAGTAAGCTCCTCTTCTTGGGCGATAACTTCTGGGATGACTTGGAGGGCGACCAGATACCTGCCATCAAGGCTGTATTCTCGCTCACCGACTTCCATGTGATATATGAGCGCGAGGGCAACACCCTTACCTCTTTTATAGATAACATCAACATGCACTTCGCGGCGGCATATCCCAAGGGCTTCACCGTCGAGGATATCAAGTACCCCGAGATTGCCAACGACCAGCTTTGCCTGCTCAACTATACATCGGGCACCACAGGCTCGTCGAAGGGCGTTATGCTCACGGTGAACAACCTCACAGGTAACATCGTCTTCGCCCTAAGCATGCCTAACCCCAAGAGTGGCGAGCACTTCTTCCGCAAGGGTGGCCGTACGCTCTCGTTCCTGCCTTTGGCACACGCCTTTGGTTGCGCCTTCGACTTCTTGGCGCCTATGGCGTGTGGTATCCATGTGACACTCCTCGGCCGCATCCCATCACCCAAGATTCTCGTCGAGGCAATGAAGAGCGTGCGTCCCAATATCGTATGCTCGGTGCCAATGATTTTGGAGAAGGTATACCGCAAGAGCATCCTGCCCATGCTCGAGAAGAAGCCTATGAGCATCGCCATGCGTATTCCGCTCATCAACACCGCTATATACTCGACAATCCTCTCGCGCCTCATGGAGCAGTTTGGTGGTTGCGTCGAGATATTCATCGTGGGTGGCGCCGCTATCAACAAGGAGACCGAGGACTTCTTGCGTAAGATAAAGTTCCCATTGACAGTGGGCTATGGCATGACCGAGTGCGCACCACTTATCAGCTTCGAGCTTCCAACGCTCTTCAAGGGTGGCTCATGCGGTAAGATTATCCCAGGCATGCTCGAGGCGAAGATTCTCTCTGACGACCCCAAGAACATCCCTGGCGAGCTTCTCGTCCGTGGCGAGCATGTCATGATGGGCTACTATAAGAATGAGACCGCCACAAAGGCAGTGCTCGAGGATGACGGCTGGTTGCATACGGGCGACATGTGTACTATCGACAGCGACGGCACACTCTATATCCGTGGCCGCTGCAAGACCATGATTCTCTCGGGCTCGGGTCAGAATATCTATCCCGAGGAGATTGAGGAGCGCCTCAATAACCTCTATATGGTTGCGGAGTCACTCGTCATCGAGAATAACGGCAAGCTCACAGCCCTTGTAGTCCCCGACTATGAGCTCGCTAACGCCGAGGGCATCGACATGGAGCGTCTCCCCGAGATTATGGAGGAGAACCTCAAGACCCTCAACACACTCGTGGCATCATACGAGAAGGTGTCGAACATCGTTATCCACCGCGAGGAGTTTGTCAAGACGCCAAAGCGTAGTATCAAGCGTTATTTGTATAGTGCAGATACCCTCAACCTCAAGTAATTTTCAATTTTATAGGGCATCTATAGCCTATCCTAAACAATACCTCTTGGGCTGTACTTCAAGTACTATCCCAAGAGGTCTCTTATTACGATAGCCTATATCTGCGCCTCTAAAATTAAAAATCTTTTCGATTTTATAGGGCATCTTCAGCCTATCCTAAACAATACCTCTTGGGCTGTGCTTCGAGTACTATCCCAAGAGGTCTCTTATTACGATAGCCTATATCTTCGCCTCTAAAATTAAAAATCTTTTCGATTTTATAGGGCATCTTCAGCCTGCCCTAAACAATACCTCTTGGGCTGTGCTTCGAGTACTATCCCAAGAGGTCTCTTATTACGATAGCCTATATCTGCCCACAAAAAAAGATGCCGACCATCTGGCCGACATCTTAATTGGATGTATACTTGTCGAATTATAGCTTAAGCTTTGCGCTTACCTTCTCCAACATATCCTTTGTCATTGACTCGAGGTCCCACTCGGGCTTCCATCCCCACTCCTCACGAGCGCAGGTGTCGTCCAACGAGTTTGGCCAGCTACGAGATATCTGATCCTTAACAGGGTCTACGTCGTAGTCCATCTGGAAGCCAGGGACGTGGCGCTCAACAACCTCGCGGATGATCTCTGGGGTGAAGCTCATAGATGCGATGTTGAACGAGTTGCGGTGCTTGAGCTTTGCGGGGTCAGCCTCCATAAGCTCTACGGTAGCACGCAATGCGTCGGGCATATACATCATATCCATATATACATCGGGTGCGATGTTACATGTGAACTTATTACCCTTGACAGCCTCGTAGTAGATCTCCACTGCGTAGTCGGTAGTACCGCCACCAGGAAGTGTCACATTAGAGATGATACCTGGGAAGCGCACCGAACGTGTGTCAACGCCGAAGCGTGTGTAGTAGTAGTTCGAGAGAAGCTCGCCAGTAACCTTACATACACCGTAGATGGTGTTTGGCTGCATCACAGTATCCTGTGGGGTCTTGTCGCGTGGGAAGTCGCCACCAAATGCGCCGATAGAGCTGGGGGTAAATACCGCACAGTTCTTCTCGCGAGCAATCTCCAACGAGTTCTCCAAAGCACCCATGTTTATGCGCATAGCAAGCTGAGGGTTCTTCTCGCCTGTTGCCGAGAGAAGAGCAACGAGGTTGAAGATAGAGTCGATCTTGTACTTATCTACAAGCTCGGCATACTGCTTGGCGTCGAGGGCATCCAAAGACTCGAAGGGGCCTGCCTCAGCCAATACTGCATTGTGTTTAACGTCGGTAGCAACAACGTTTGATGCACCGTAGATTGAGCGAAGATATGGTACCAACTCAGATCCGATCTGACCGCCGGCACCCAAAACCAAAATGCGCTTCATTTGTTTTGTTTATCGTTAATTAAAGTTTTAGGTTCTAGTGCTCCGTAGCGCGCTACAAGCCTCAATTGGCTTATGGTCGCTTTCAAATAGCAAAAGTAACTATTTTTGATGAACTATAAAATAGAATGACGATTTTTTTTCATTTTTTTTGCGTCTGCACCATTAGTGGTGACTATTCGCCAAATGCTCGCCACGTTGTTTGTTGCGCAGTGGCATATTTTTTTCCTCGCAAAATAATTACTACATTTGCACTGCGTACAACAAAAGATTATGGAGGCACTACTCGAATATGGATATATAGGTCTGTTCCTCGGCTCGTTTCTGGCGGCCACCATCGTGCCGTTCAGCTCGGACATACTCCTTGTGGGCATGCTCCTGGCGGGTGGCGATCCTATCATCACCGTCGCTGTTGCCACCATAGGCAACTGGCTCGGAGGACTGACATCCTATTGGTTGGGGTGGCTTGGTAAGACCGAGTGGTTAGAGCGCTGGTTTAAGGTCAAGCCCGAGACCATCGAGCGCCACAAGGCTAAGGTCGAGCGGTGGGGTGCATGGCTTGCACTGCTGACGTGGACACCATTTGTGGGTGATATCTTCGCCATCGTCTTGGGCTTCTATAAGGCTCCATTTTGGCCCTCGGCACTATGGATGTTTGTCGGCAAGTGCGGCCGCTTTATCGTCTGGGCACTACTGAAAATATACCTTGTAGTATAACAAATGAGGCTGAATAAAAAGTCTATTTTGTCGTTCTTTGTTGTGATAAGACATCATCTACTACCACTAATGAATTATCTTGTCAATGGGCAGTACCACAAAGTACAGCCCATCGTCAAGAAATTCACCGAGCGTTGTATCTAATCTCTTCTGCCAACAAAACAGCTTGCCCTCAAAATGCTCATTTACGCCGAGTAAACTCCGCTTTTTCAGGCTTCGCAGCGCCGCGATTATGTGAGAGCAGAGGCTGCTTGCAGACTATGCCGAGCGTGAGCGGTGAAAAGGCACTTAGGCCTAAAACTACATCTTTTTCTTCAACCTCATGACAAAGCGGGGTGACTAATTTACTCTTTAGTCACCCCGTGTCAGTTTATATTAGCATGTCTACATCAGAATAGATGTCTAAATTTATGTTTAGATCATCTATGTCAGTATAGTCGTCATAGTCATATTGTTCATCATAAGTGAAATCAATATCTTCTAAATAGTCCTCTCGCCATTGTTCTGCCTTCATCATTAGATCATGCATCATGTTTTGTGCACTCTCTTCTAACTCATCGTAATCAGAATCACTCTGTCCTGTATATTGATCTAAATCATTATAAAAATCATCGTATTGCTTTTCGAATGCTTCGACCTGTCCATTATAGATGTTTGAACTATGCCAATCTCTATTTCTGAAGCCTATATAACTATCGGGGTCGTATTGATATTTTGTATCGTATTCGCCCTCAATGACACCTTCAATAAGTTCTACGTAGTCATCAAAGTTAAACTCAAACGGATTGTCATCAGACAGGTCATATGCTATGGTTACCTCCGATAAATCTTTGTCAGTGAAATATAGCGAAGTTATAAACCCTGGCACTCCTACTCTATCTTTAACTCGACATCTATGATATATTTGCCATCCGCAAAATTCGTTACTTTTCTCTGTTGCACGAGTCTTAATCAGTTCGACGTACGATTGGAGTTTCTTTGACTCTCTCTCAGTTGGTGATGAGAGTATTGAATATCTATGTTTAGATTCATATTCCAATATTTCGGATGCAGCGGCGTATATCTCGATATCATTTATCGCAGATGTGAATGCGCTATCAATTTTTGTCTCAACTGGGTCGTAGCTATCAGGTACATATAGGATGCTCTTGGTATACTCTGCTGCAAGTGCCTCGGCTCGCTCCTGCAATGATGGCTCATTATTACTATCTTTCGCTTTCTGCTCGGAGCATGCGCAAAATAGAATGATGGTAAATAGATAAAAGACTTTTTTCATGGTGATGCAATGTTGCTAAATTTCGTCGAGATCAGACTGATGGACTTTATTCTTGTTTGTATTATCAGTGTATATAATACGGATACATCCTGTGTCATATCTACTGCCCTCAACTATTCTAACTTCGATTGAGCCTTGAGGTAGATTCCAAGTTGCGCTATAATCGCACTCGCCATCGCTTAATGCTATCATCTTTAAGGTGGAGCTATCTCCTGTGTGTCTGGTGAACTTTTTGGATGATGCGTGCGGTGTACCATACTTCTCCTTGTATAGGTCCACGTAGTTGTTGAAAGCAGACTCCAGTGTACTCCATGTATCAGTTGTCGCCAAAAACGCTGCAACACGCCATACCATATTATCGTCATCTCCAACAATGGTTACAATGCTGTCGCTGCGTAGGAATTTTCCCCTATATGAGTTAGCCTTAATTTTGGTAAATCCTTCTGCTTCGAGTTGCTTGCCAAAGTCACTAATGCTCCCGTTTATTGGAATCCCCTTAAATTGGAAATATTCTGTATCTTGTGCAAATGTTGCGCTAATGGCTACAAAGGTCGTAAAAATTATCAAAAACAGTTTCTTCATATTTCGTTGACTATTTGAAATATATATCGAGAAGCTCCTTGGCAGCGATAAATGACGATAGCTTGGCGTCCAATACGCGCTGCTCGACATCCGCCAAGCGCGACTCTATCTCGGGGTCGTTATAGAAGCTCGACTTGAGTGTCTCGTTGATAGTCTCATACATCCAATACTTATTCTGGCGGTTGCGGTTCGAGGTGAAGTAGCCGTTAAGTTCGATATGTTGCAAGTACTGCTCCACGCCTTGCCATACCTCCTCCAATCCTGTGCCGACATGCGACGAGCAGGTGTATACCTTGGGTCGCCAACCCGAGTCCGCAAGAGGGAAGAGTTGCAATGCCCCCTGATACTGCGCCTTGGCAAGCTCTGCCCTGGTGATATTCTCGCCATCAGCCTTGGTGATAACCATCATGTCTGCCATCTCCATGATACCGCGCTTGATGCCTTGAAGCTCGTCGCCTGCACCCGATATCTGAAGCATCATGAACATGTCGACCATCGAGTGTACGGCGGTCTCCGACTGACCTACGCCCACGGTCTCGATAAATATGACATCGAAGCCTGCGGCCTCGCACAATACTATTGTCTCGCGTGTCTTGCGTGCTACGCCGCCGAGTGAACCTGCCGAGGGCGAGGGGCGTACGAAGATATCGGGGTTGTGACAGATGCTCTCCATGCGTGTCTTATCGCCGAGGATAGAGCCGCCACTACGCTCCGACGAGGGGTCGATGGCGAGCACCGCAAGGCGGTGGTTGTAGGATGTCACCATGTTACCCACTGCCTCGATGAAGCTCGACTTGCCGGCACCTGGAACGCCCGTGATACCGATGCGCACGGAGTTGCCTGAGTAGGGTAGACATCGCTCGATAATCTCCTGTGCTTGAGCATAGTGCGTTGGGTTGTTGCTCTCGATGAGCGTTATTGCCTGCGCCAATATTGTGATATTACCGTTGAGGATGCCCTCGACATATTCGTCGGTGGTCATCGTGCGACGCTTGCGGCGTACAAAGTAGGGGTTTACCACGGGTTTATCATCGACGCCTTCGGTTACATTGAGGGCGCTGTCGTGGTGCGCATCGAGATACTCTTTCTCGTAGTGTTCTATCTTTGTGAATGACATGGTTGGCTCTATTTTTGGGTTTTACATATAGCGTTAAGTTGTGCGTTGTCGAGTTGCTGGATAGACCCGAACCACTCGATGCGACGGTTCTTGGTGTGGTATATCACGCCGAATGGCACGAAGTTGATGCCAAAGGCACGATATGTATGTTTGTTACGGTCGAAGGCGATGGATGTGACATAGCTGCCAAACCTTTGGTTTAGCTCCTCCTCCATGTCGCTCGACTCGTTGGTTAGCAACACAACGGCTAATCGCTCGCTTATGGGCGATGCTATCTTGTGGAACTGTGGTAGCGCTGTGGCACATGGCTCGCACTTCGAGTGCATGAAGATAAGACATGTGTACTCCTGTTCGATGAGTCGTAGTTGCTCGCCGAGGATGGACTCGACGCTAATCTCGGGAATCTTCTCGCCGAGGCGTATGTTTTGTGCATTGGCACTCGCACACCATAGGAGTGCGGTGGTCATTATGATGATAATCCTTTTCATTGGCTCAATCTATTATTCTGCGAAGTTACGATTTTTTCTACAAAATCCAATCCCTTGCCCCATATTTTTTCGCTTATAGGCTACTTTTAGTCGCTAAAATGCGCTGGTATAGAGAGGGACGAAAAATAAATCGAAAAAAGAGGTGAAAATATTTCGTCGTTTCAAAAAGTTGAAGTACCTTTGGGTGATTTTTGAGTTGTCTCAACCCAAATAAGATATCGACCAAATTTACAAAAAAATATTAAGTTAAACTTTATAATTACTAAACGCTATGAAAGTATCACACATTGAGCATCTCGGCATCGCCGTTAACAGCTTGGAGGAGGCAATTCCTTATTGGGAGAACGTATTGGGTCTAAAGTGTTACGCTATCGAGGAGGTAGCTGATCAGAAGGTTAAGACCGCATTCTTTATGCTTGGTCAGACCAAGATTGAGCTTTTGGAGCCCACATCACCCGAGTCAACTATCGCAAAGTATATCGAGAACAAGGGTGTTGGTATCCACCACATGGCTCTCGCTTGCGAGAACATCGAGGAGCAGCTTGCTGACGCTGAGGCTCATGGCATCCGTCTTATCGACAAGACACCTCGTAAGGGCGCTGAGGGTTTGACCATCGCATTCCTTCACCCAAAGTCAACACAGGGTATCCTCACCGAGCTCTGCGAGAACAAGAACAAATAATCGGACACTATTCAAGTAACTGTAAAAACAAAATAAAATTTCACTATGAGCGAGATTCAGAAAGCAATTGACAAGTTGATG
The DNA here is from genome assembly GCA_017503575.1 of Alistipes sp. GTDB lineage: Bacteria > Bacteroidota > Bacteroidia > Bacteroidales > Rikenellaceae > Alistipes. The sequence goes on from JAFVSV010000060.1 coordinate 8,516, forward strand.
GACAACCGTCAAACTGCTCGTATGGGTGGTGGCCAGAAGGCTATCGACAAGCAGCACGAGAAGGGTAAGTATACTGCTCGTGAGCGTATTGCAATGTTGTTGGATGAGGGTAGCTTCGAGGAGTTCGATATGTTCGTTACTCACCGCTGCTATGACTTCGGCATGGACGCGAAGCACACCTTTGGTGATGGCGTTGTAACAGGTTATGGTACCATCGCTGGCCGCTTGGTATATGTATTCGCACAGGACTTCACCGTGACTGCGGGTTCGTTGTCTATCTCTTTGGCAGACAAGATTTGCAAGGTCATGGATATGGCTGTTCGCAACGGTGCTCCATGTATCGGTCTTAATGACTCGGGTGGTGCTCGTATTCAGGAGGGTGTTAACGCCTTGGCAGGTTACGCTAACATCTTCCAGCGTAACGTTATGGCATCGGGTGTTATCCCACAGATTTCGGCTATCTTCGGCCCTTGCGCTGGTGGTGCTGTTTACTCACCTGCATTGACCGACTTCATCATCATGCGTCGTGAGACATCTAACATGTTCCTTACTGGTCCAAAGGTTGTTAAGACCGTTACTGGTGAGGATGTGACACAGGAGCAGTTGGGTGGTGCTAACATGCACACAACAAAGTCTGGTGTAGCACAGTTCGCTGTTGATTCAGAGGAGGAGGGCTTGAAGCTTATCCGCGACCTTCTCTCAT
>JAFVSV010000061.1 GCA_017503575.1 Alistipes sp.
ATACCATAATTTTTAGCAATTGATTTGACCGAGTAACCATCTTCGAGCATCCTCATATATTTGAGTAATGCTACATAATCGTGTTTTTTGCGCATAATGAAACCCCAAAAGTTTTTTGTCCAAACTTTTGGGGTCACTTCAAAAGTGGGGATGGCTAATTTACTTTGTTAGCTACCCCCCCCTATCTGTAAAATCATCTGCGTATCACGCTATGCCTCTGCCGCAGCAGCTGCCTCGGCCTGAAGTGCGGCCTCGCGCTTTGCACGCGCCTCCTTGCGAATCTTCAATGGCGTCTTCTTCAAGTACTTGCGACAGAAGAGCGCAAAGTGACCATGGTTCGTGAAGCTATACATCTTGATGATGCTCTTCAATGGTACGCTCGTCTCGGTTAGCAGACGCTCAATCTCTACGATACGTTGCTTCTGCATCCAGCTATATGGAGTATCGTGGAACTCCTGCTTGAACATATTGTTGAAGTGCTGGATACTAAATCCGCAGATGTCGGCAAGCTCCTCAACAGTCTTAACACGCGGCGCGTTGTTGCGCACGAGCGACGCGAACGACTGGTTGCGGTCGAAGATGTTGTAGAACGTACGCAGCTGAATCTGTGGCGTATAGAAGAATTTGAATATGACGAACATCTCCTGAATCTTTGCACGGTGCAGATGGTTACAGTGCATGTCGTTCTGAAGATATATCTTCATCGAACGTAGGAATACCTCGAGGGCCTCGTTCACGGCGACCTGCGTGAATTTGTAGTTAATCTTCTTTATCTTGCCAACAATGCTATTGAACGGAATCATATCGCACGCTGCACCCGCTGTGATAAAGTGAGCACGGATAATCTCCACGTCGGTTAATGCCTCAATTTCATAGTGATAGGCGCGGAAACAGAATACAAAATGGTTTTCGCGAACAGTGTAATCGCGACGCTCCTCGGAGTTAATCTCGAAGTTACCCGATACGAGGAACACCAAGCTATTGTAATCGCCACGTTCTACAATGAACTTCTCGCCCGCTTTCAACGTGATATACTTGAAGCCTGCTTCGGGCTCTAAAGCATAAGAGTGACAAGTAGCTGGACACTGATTTGACATAATGAAGTTTAGGTTTAAGGTTTTTATCTATTTATTATAATTTTCAGCATCACAAATATATGCATAAATTTTAACAATACAAGCATTTTTCGTATTAAATATTAATAAAATATGTAAAATATATGATTTTGGGGTCTTTTTATGGCGATAAAAGACCTCAAAGCATATATTAAAAACTACTTTACTAATGTTGATTTGTCACTACGGCTCGAAGTTACAGCGTAGCATTGGCTCTGGCTCGCGCTTCGATTTTATCTCACCAATCATCCTATCGAGATACTCCTGGATGTCGTCGCGTAGCTTCTTATAGAGTGGGCATGAGGTGTAGTTCTCGTTGTCGAGAAGTACGTCGCGAATGGAGCGTAGCGTATTGGTATAGTTCTGCAACTCATTCTTTAAGGCCACGCCCTCGACCTTCGACTGATGTATCTTCGCCACCGATAGTTGTCGCAGCTTATCGCATACGGCCGATAGCACCACCATCACCACATTATCCATCAGCGTATGGCCGTGCATATAGAGATAGCAGTTGTCCCTCTCGACGCCCATAGCCCGAATACGCTCGCCAAACTTCGTCACATCGTCAATCATCTCGGGGTTGTTCGCCTCGAGTGTAGCACGACGGCGCTCGACATTACGTTCGAGCCATGCCAACGTATCCTCACCATTGCGGCGTATGTCTATATAATTGAGGCGCACCGAGGCGCGGAACTCGCTGAGCGTAAAGACACTCTCTGATGCTAACTGTGCCGAGTAGGCATACCACAAGAAGAGTGGGTATATAATCTCGGAGTATGAGGCAAAGAAGCGCACAAAGTCGAATATGCGCGTATCGTTCTTCGTGGCCTTGACACATACGTTGCGCAGCGATGGGGCGTAGCACAGATAGTTCTCCGTAGCGTAGGTGTAGGTATGAAACATATTCGATGCCTCGAGTATCTCGCGTGACTGCTCGGTAGCCCCATCGAAGAGGTAGTCGAAGTCGGAGTCTACGCATAGGATTACTTGCTCTGGGTCGGTGCGGCCAAGCATCGACATAAGCACCTTCTTACCTTTGGGCAGGTCATCGCGGTTGGGTACCGATATCTCGAAACGAAGATACGGGTTGCGGAAGTGGTCGAAGATGCCGCGCCAGAAGGCAACATCCTCATAACCCTCGACATAGACATGCACAAGGTGGCGGTCATCCTCTGGTGGTAGCACCTCGGGAAGACGCTCGGGGTTATATTGCGCAAGGTCGCGCTTACGTCTGTGGCGTTTATTAGGTTTCATAGTCTCAAAGTTACAAAAAAAATCTATATCTTTGTAGCGTAGCAACACTTTTTAGCCACCTATTTATACAATATTACCTATATGAGCGACTGGAAAGATAGATTAGGCGTTGTTTTCTCCACCAATCCCGACTTCAAATATGAGAGCGCTGACGACACGTCGGTGGAGACACTGCCCCCTGCCAAGCAAAATCTGAAGATATGGCTCGACAGACTTAAGGGCGGCCGCGTGGCTACCGTAGTACGCGGCTTTGTGGGTAGTGACGATGACATCTCGGCACTCGGCAAGGAGCTCAAGAAGAGCTGTGGCGTGGGCGGGACTGCCAAGGATGGCGAGATAATCATCCAGGGCGACCACCGCGACCGCGTCGTAGAGCTGCTGACCAAGGCGGGATACAAATGCAAAAAGGCTGGAGGATAGTAACTCGTACGCCGTGGTGGGCGATACTACACGCTCAAAAGTAGAAATATTTTGATGGACAAAGGTGGCAGTTTTAACAAAAATTGCTACCGAAAAATTGTGTAATTTTGTAGTCGTTGAACAATAACAAACAATTATAACCGATAACTATGAGACTTAAATCAATGTTACAATCGAGCACCATCCTGCTGGCAGCCATTGCCTTGGTGGCATGTGGCGGCAGCGATAAGAAGAGTGCCGAGGGTGAGAGCAACGAAGAGGTTGCACCCACACACCCCGTTCCCGAGAAGCCTATCGAGGAGATGAGCTACACCCCCGAGAAGAGCCACTTCGAGCTGTGGGCACCCACCGCCGAGAAGGCTGTCGTACGTCTTTACAATGGTGATATCTTCGCCGAGGAGGTGGAGATGGTTAAGGGCGATGATGGCCTATGGAGTGCCGATGTCATGGGCGACAAGCGCGGCATGTACTACGCCTTTCAGGTTACCATCGACGGCAAACCCCTCAAGGAGACTGCCGGCATCTTCGCCCGTGCCCTCAACGTAAATGGCGACCGTGGCGCCATCATCAACCTCCGCGAGACAGACCCCGCAGGGTGGCAGGAGGATAAGAGTCCACAGGTGACACCCTCCGAGACGGTCATCTACGAGATGCACTACCGCGACATGACGGCGCACGCCTCGGCAGGTAATAGCAACCCAGGTAAGTATATAGGCATGGCAGAGCGTGGCACACGCTCACTTGAGGGTAAGGCAACGGGCATCGACCACCTCGTGGAGCTCGGCGTGACGCACGTTCATCTGCTCCCCACTGCCGACTTCGGCTCTATCGATGAGTCGCGTCCTACAAACCAGTATAACTGGGGTTACGAGCCCAAGAACTATAACGCCCCCGAGGGCACATACTCGACCAATGCCGCTGACCCCGAGGCTCGCATTCGCGAGCTTAAGAGCCTCGTTAAGGCACTCCACGATGCTGGCATCTGCGTAGTCCTCGACGTGGTATACAACCATACCACAGCTGCCGAGAACTGTGGCTTTGAGCTCACCGTGCCTGGATACTTCTACCGCATGCGTGAGGATGACAGCTTCGCCGATGGTTCGGGCTGTGGCAACGAGACCGCCAGTGAGAAGCCAATGATGCGTAAGTATATGGTAGAGTCGTTGGAGTACTGGGTTAAGGAGTACCACATCGACGGCTTCCGCTTCGACCTTATGGCCATCCACGACATCGAGACCATGAACCTTATCAAGGAGCGCCTCACCGCCCTCAACCCCGACATCCTACTTTATGGCGAGGGCTGGGCTGCAAGCGCCCCTCTATATGATGAGAGCAAGCTCGCCTTCAAGCGCTACACATATCAGATGCCTGGCGTCGCTGCCTTCTCGGACGACATCCGTAACGCCCTACGCGGCACTCTCGACCTAACGGAGGGTGGCTTCGTGCATGGCGTAGCAGGTAATAAGGAGGCACTTAAGTTTGGTATCGTAGGTGGCGTCGAGCACCCCGAGGTGAAGCATAGCGATGCGGCATGGTGCGCAAACCCACGCCAGCACATAAGCTATGTCAGCTGCCACGACGACCATAACCTCCGCGACCGCTTAGAGCTACTGTCGCCAGATGCCGATGAGGAGGAGCTACTCAAGATGGTTAAGCTCGCGCAGTTTGGCGTATTTACATCGCAGGGCGTGCCCTTCATCTTCTGTGGTGAGGAGATGTTCCGCACAAAGCAGCATGAGAAGAATACCTATAACATGTCGGATAAGTATAACGCCATCGACTGGGGTAATAAGCACACATACAGCGACCTTGTGGAGTATTACAAGGGACTTATCGCACTGCGCAAGGCACACCCCGCATTCTCGCTTGGTGATGCCGACCTTGTGCGCCAGCACCTACGCTTCATCGAGAGTGCCAACGAGGCTGCCGTGGGCTTCTACCTATATGACATCGAGGATATAGATAGTGCCAAGAGTATCGTTGTACTTATGAACGGCTCACGCGAGAGTGTCACCTTCGACGTCCCCACAGGCGACTATAAGTGGGTTGCCGATGGCGATACCATCGTGCCTAACGGCATGGGAAGCATCACTATCAACGATGGTAAGTTAACCGTGCCACCTATCACAGGCTACATCCTTGCCGAGTTTTAACGAGCATAGGCGAGATATATGGGCTACCACCGATATCGGTGGTGGCCTTTTTGCTATTCTGTGGGTTGTGTGCGACAAATGGCCACTGTGTATAATATTGATTTACAGTGTGTATATAATAATTTTCAAAAATATTTTCACAATTATTTGGCAGATTAGAAATCTTGTTGTACTTTTGTCCCTTGGAGAGGTGGCAGAGTGGTCGATTGCGGCGGTCTTGAAAACCGTTGAGCTGCGAGGCTCCGGGGGTTCGAATCCCTCCCTCTCCGCTGGATGGAGAAGCAGGTGACTGAGAAATCAGTCACCTGTTTTGTTTTGGTGGTAGTCAGTGAGCAAGCTCCCCGCCACCACCAAAAAAACACGGTCGCCCTGCGGTCTCCCTGCTTCTCCACCCAACGTCGAGCGTTGTATTGCTCACATAATGCGGGGGTTGAGCCGATATGATAGAGGTTCATTGCTCGGGCTATGCCCTGCGCTTTATTTATTAGGTATCGGCTCTCCGACTTCGTCGGTCGAATCCCTCCCTCTCCGCTGGATGGAGAAGCAGGTGACTGATAATTCAGTCACCTGTTTTGTTTTGGGGTTGTCTGTGAGCAAGCTCCCGTTACCCCCCCCCAAAAAACAAAACTACGGTCGACATGTGGTCGCCCTGCTTCTCTTGCCGAGTGAGGCATTGCTCACTTATGGCGGGGGTTGAGCCGATATGAGAGTGATTTATTGCTCGGACTTATCGTCCTGCGCTTTTTTATTAGGTATCGGCTCTACGGCTAAAGCCGTTCGAATTCCTCGGGTGAGCAGAAGGGAGAGGCGTTAAGCGGAGCAGATTTATCTGCGCAGTAGCCAATCCCTCCCTCTCCGCTGGATGGAGAAGCAGGTGACTGAGAAATCAGCCACCTGTTTTGTTTTAGTGGTAGTCGGTGAGCAAGCTCCCCGCCCGCTTATCTTCCTCCACCATGATAGTATGTTTTGCCAAATGAGTAAAACATACTATCTTTGTATATGATTTGGTGATAACGAAAATCGCAAAGTATATGAAGATAGCAATCATTGGAGCTGGTAATATGGGTGGCGCCTTGGCGCGTGGCCTTGCGCAGGGTAGCATAATCCCCACGGCTAACATCTATGTCTCAAACCCCTCGACGCCGAAGCTCGAGTCACTCAAGGTTGAGCACCCCGAGATAAACGTGACGACAGACAACCGCGAAGCTGCTGCGGCTGCCGATATAGTTGTCCTCGCCGTGAAACCATGGAAGGTCGTGGAGGTGCTCGATGAGATAAAACCGCATATAGACTATACGCGTCAGGCAGTAGCCTCGATGGTTGGAGGCCTCGGCATAGCACAGCTCAGCGAGTGGCTCGATAAGGGCGATGGCGTGCTCCCTGCAACATATCTTATAATCCCCAATACTGCCATTGCTACGATGAGTAGCATGACCTTCATAGCCTCGGCGCGCTCGACAGAGGCGCAGGATAGCATCTTGGTCGATATCTTCAACGAGCTCGGCATGGCCATGTTAGTCGACGAGGGGCTTATCCCCGCTAGCACGTCGCTCGCATCGTGCGGCATAGCCTACGCGCTACGCTACATACGCGCAGCCATGGAGGGTGGTGTGGAGCTTGGCTTCAGGGCTGATGATGCGAAGCGTATCGTGATGCAGACGTTGCGTGGCGCAGCAGATATCCTCGAGGCAAATGGCTCTCACCCCGAGGCAGAGATAGACCGTGTGACGACGCCTGGCGGACTGACAATCAAGGGGCTTAACGCTATGGAGGCCAATGGCTTTACAAATAGTGTTATCGAGGGTCTTCGTGCCTCGACAAAGAGATAGGGTGGGGCGATGTCGGACGTATCACATTTTGCGCGTTGGGGATATTTCCCATACATCTGGCGAGGTGATGATTGTGGCATGGTTTATTCAAGGAGGTTGACGATATAAGACAACATGAAATTTTCGATATAATTTAGGTGCTAATATGGCGGATTTCTAATAAAAAGATTGTATCTTTGCACCGCATATTGTGCTGTTACGCGTAGCGTAGTTATTGTCGTGGGGTAGATATGCGAAATTAGAAATAGAAGTATGATTTTCAATATATTTGAGATACTCTTTGCCGGAATGTGCGTAGGCTTGGCATCGTCGGTTACGGTTGGACCAGTTGCCGTATTGTGTATTCAGCGCACACTGAGCAAGGGACACATGTCTGGCTTGATCTCTGGTATGGGTGTGGCTGTTGCCGATGCACTTCTTGCCATACTCGCCTTCTCGGTATTTGCACTTCTCAAGTCGTATATCGACGAATACTATACCGCAATACAGATCTGTGCAGGTATCTTCGTGGTCCTTGTGGGTCTCTTCATCTTCTTCAAAAATCCCGTGCCTCAGATACGAAAGAATAGGGCGGGTAAGAAGAACCTATGGCAGGATTTCGCCTCAATGTTTGGCTTTACGCTCGCCAATTTTGTCGTTATCATCCCCTATATCCTCGCCTTCTTCGCGATGTTCAATATCGACCTATCACCATCGCGTGACGAGGAGGTTGTGGAGTCAAAGCAGGTGGAGGTGGCGCCCCTTGACGACTCATCAGTGGATGTTGTAGAGGAGTTCACAGTCGAGATGGCGGCGATGGCGGGCGCAGGTGATTTGCAGGAGGATGGTTTGGGTATGCCAGAGGAGGCTGCACCCGCCGTCGTGAAGAAACATGTGGGAAACGATAGCCGTGAGTATGGCATGAGTAGTTTTGTATACAACTCGTTGATTATATTGGGTTTCTTGTTGGGTGCTATGGTTTGGTGGCTGGCAATAACCTCAATCATAAACCTATTCCGTAAGGGCTTCCGCCCACGCCACATGCTTACGATAAACCATATTGCTGGTGTCGTTATCGGCATCCTTGGTATATATACACTCCTTTCGGTATTAATTTAATAGTGATGGATAATAAGCGAATTATCATAGCCATCGATGGTCACTCATCGTGCGGCAAGAGCACCTTTGCCAAGGCAATAGCAGCCCGCTTGGGCTATATCTTTATCGACACGGGCGCCATGTACCGCGCTGTGACACTCTACGCCTTGGAGCATGGCGCTATCGTCTCGGGTATTGTGGATGATAGCCGTGTTGTAGCAATGCTCAAGGATATAGAGATAGACTTTAGGTTCAATCCCGAGCGTGGCGCCTCGGACATATATGTCAATGGCGACCTTGTTGAGGGTAAGATACGCACTATCGAGGTGAGCAACTGCGTGAGTGCTGTGAGCTCTATTGCCGAGGTGCGTGCCATGCTTGTTGCCATGCAGCAGCAGATGGGTTTGCGCCGTGGTGTTGTTATGGATGGCCGAGACATAGGCACCGTTGTCTTCCCCGAGGCGGAGCTCAAGATATATATGACTGCCGACCCCATGGTGCGTGCCGAGCGTCGCTATAAGGAGCTGACAGAGAAGGGTGATAAGGTTACCCTCGAGGAGATATACGAGAATGTAGTGTCACGCGATAAGGCCGATATGACACGCGCCATATCACCACTGCGCAAGGCCGATGACGCTATCGTCCTCGATAATTCACAGATGAGCGTTGCCGAGCAGATGGAGTGGTTCGACGAGCAGTACCGACGTGTTATAGGGTGTTAGTATGCGTGTTGTTATAGACGATAACTCGGGATTTTGTTTCGGCGTAGTGCGCGCCATAGGCGAGGCTGAGTCGGCACTGAAGCGCCATGGCGAGGTATACTCGCTCGGTGACATTGTGCATAACCGTGTCGAGGTGCAACGTCTCGAGGCGTTAGGCTTGCATACCGTGTCACACGATGATATGGCGGCGCTCGGTGGTCGTACGCTCCTCATCCGTGCGCATGGTGAGCCCCCTACAACATATCGTCGTGCCGAGATGTTGGGTGTCAACATTATAGATGCTACCTGCCCCGTTGTGGCACGCCTGCAGCGTAAGGTGCGCGAGGCGTACGATATGATGCAGCAGGAGGGTGGTACGGTAGTCCTCCTGGGCAAGCGCGGTCATGCCGAGGTCGTAGGCCTAACAGGTCAGGTGGATGACGATGTGGTTGTGGTTGAGGGTTTTGCAGATCTTGATGCTATCGACTATACACACCCAATATATTTTCTGTCGCAGACAACGCAGAGCATAGAGCTCTTTGAGGCGCTCGGCGAGGAGATTAAACGCCGTGTGGCCGAGGGTGTTAGCGTGACCATCAACGATACGATATGCCGTCGTGTGGCGGGTCGTGAGTCGCTCCTTGAGCAGTTCTCACAGAGTGTTGATGTGATACTCTTTGTATCGGGTCGTAAGTCCTCTAATGGTAAGGTGTTGTACGATGTTTGCCGTCGTCATAACAGCCGCTCGTACAATATCGAGGAGGCATCGGAGATAGATGCCCGATGGCTTGAGGGTGCCACAAGCGTAGGTATATGCGGCGCTACCTCGACACCACGTTGGCTTATGGAGCGTATCGCAGAGGCTGTGGAGCAGCTTGCTGAGGTTAATTGTTTGAAATAATAGGTTTTAAGGCGTAGCGTTATGAGATATGTTATTCGCTCGGTAAAGTATTTCTTGTTCCTGCTAATTCTGCTTGCAGGGTTGGTATGGTTGATGACTCTCGTAGACACCAATATAACTGTCGATGCTTGGGAGTATGCCAAGCTCAAGTTCGGCAGCAAGGATGGCATCATGATGCTCGTAGCCTTGGTGGTGCTCGCTGCGGCATACCCCTTGTTTGGCTATATGCGCAAGCGCATGGATAGCTGCGATATGGAGGCCGATAAGGTGCGTATCAACAACGCAATGTCGCTCTATGGTTTTCGATATAAGGGGTGTAAGGATGGTGTACACATATATCGCTCATCGAGCATACTACGTCGCTTGATGCTGCGTTTTGATGATACGATAGAGCTTCGTCAGGTGGGTGATGGCGTTGAGTTCTATGGCTTGCGTAGTCAGGTGGCGCGTGTAACGTACCAGCTTCAAGGCTACCTCAATAATAGACGTTATGACAATATTTAGTAGATTGATAAGGTCGTGTGGTAGGCTTGCTACCGTGGTGGTGCTCACGATGTTGTGCACCACATCGCTATATGCCCAGGAGCCGAGACGTGCGGATGCTGACTTCGAGTTGGGTAAGGCGACAGAGATATTGGCAAATATCATGCGTGAGATAGAGACGCAGTTCGTTGATAAGGTGTCGGCCGAGAAACTTCTTAAGAATGCCACTATGGGCATGTTGTTGGCAACAGACCCATATTTAGAGTATATATCGGAGGAGGATATGGTAGCCTTCGAGATGATGACTACGGGAAAGTACGGAGGTGTAGGCTCGCTCATTCGCAAGAAGGGCGACTATGTCATCTTTGCACAGCCATATAAGGGCTCGCCAGCCGATGAGGCTGGTATCAAGATTGGCGATAAGATTATCGCCATCGACGGTAAGGATATGAAGGGTGCACCGGTGGAGACCATCAGTTCGAACCTTAAGGGTGACCCCGAGAGCGATGTGAGTGTGGTTGTTGAGCGTAATATGAATGGCGAGCAGGATACCATCACGCTACGTCGCCGTCGCATTGCCATTCCGAGCGTCCCCTACTCGGGTATGTTGCGCGATGGCGTGGGATACATCTGCCATAACGACTTTATTGATGGCAGCTACGATGAGATGCGTCGTAGTGTCGAGGCTTTGATGGCCGAGGGCGAGCTACGAGGCTTGGTGCTCGACTATCGTAGCAATGGAGGTGGTGTGATGCAGGAGGCTGTCGACATTATGTCGCTCTTTGTGCCTCGTGGTGAGAGAGTTGTGTCAGTCATGGGTCGTGACTCATCGTCGCTACAACACTATACCACAACACACGCTCCTCTGCTCGATACCATACCTATCGTTGTGCTTGTCAGTGGCTCGTCAGCCTCGGCATCGGAGATATTGGCGGGAGCTATGCAGGATTTAGACCGCGCTGTAATCATGGGTGGCCGCACCTACGGCAAAGGTTTGGTGCAGGGCACACGACATGTGGGTTACAATAGCTACTTGAAGCTGACCACGGCAAAGTATTATATACCCTCGGGAAGGTGTATCCAGGCTCGTGACTACTCGTCGCTTGCGAGTGATGGTAGCGTAGGGCAGGTTCCCGACTCGCTAATATCGGAGTACCGTACGCGTAGTGGTCGTAAGGTCTTTGATGGTGGTGGCATCGTCCCCGATGTGAAGCATGAGCCCGAGTATGTGAGCCGCTTCGCCCTCACGCTCTACACCATGGGCTATATGGAGGATTGGGCAGATGGGTATATGCGTCGTCATGCTGATGAGAGTGTCGATGTGCGTACCTTTACCATCAGCGATGAGGAGTATGATAACTTCTGCCGCTTCATTGAGTCGAAGGATGTGCCCTACGAGTCGGAGACACGTCGAGCCATCGCGGCGCTGCGCAAGGCTGCCGAGAACGACCGCTATGATGAGACGTTGGCATCCTCTATCGACGCTTTGGAGCAGATGATTAAGGACGATAAGATGTCCAATATGGAGGTATATCGCAACGAGATTATCACCACGCTCAACTACCAGATAATGCTGCGTTACGCATATCAGGAGGGGGCAATGGAGAATGCTCTTCAGAGCGATGAGATGGTAGATAGTGCCGTAGAGCTCATCCTCAATAGGCCCGAGTACGAGCGTATACTTCGTGAACAAGATCTCCCTATGCACTAATAGTAGCCATTGCAGATGAAGCTCTCGTTTCGATATAATCCTCGTCGTCTCTTCTCCACACGTCGACGTACCATAGTTATCGCTGTGGGTTTGGCGCTTGCTGCCCTCTCGGTGTTCTATACACTGATGGTATCTACAAACATGAGGCACGATGATGAGGAGGCTATCGACCAGTTGCGAGGTAACGAGCGTGATGCCATAGAGATGTGGAAGTTTATCGTGGAGTCGACAGACCTCACGTCGCATAACAACCGTGTGCTTCTCGATTCGCTTGTTCATCACACAAGTGTGCCTATCGTAATCACCGATAGGAACTCTCGTCCTGTGGTCTCAAACCTCCCGAAAGATGTCACAGACGACGTGCAACGCTTTCGTGACGAGGTTAAAAGCATGAGTGGTGATACCATCAAGGTTGTCGTGTCGCGAGGCTTTAGACAACAGGAACTATATACTATCTACTACGATACTACGGACTACTCGTCGTTAGTGTCGAGTGCCCATAGCGAGGCCTTGGCGCTCTTCCCGTATGTTCAGCTCGTTGTGATTCTCATCTTTGCAATCTTTGCATATATCGCCTTCCGCTCTACCAAGCAGAATGAGCAGAATCGCGTGTGGGTGGGTCTTGCCAAGGAGACGGCACACCAGTTAGGAACGCCCACCTCGTCGCTCCTCGGCTGGGTGGAGTATCTACGTTCGCAGCCCGTTGACCAGATGGCCGTCGATGAGATGTCGAAGGATTTGGCGCATCTGATGAAGATTGTCGACCGCTTCTCGAAGATTGGCGCCGAGGCACAGCTGACAAATGCAAATGTGAATGAGGTTGTTGGCGATACTGTCATGTACTTCCGCCGCCGTGTACCTCGTAACGTGACACTCAACTATAATGGCCTCGCTATCGCCCCTATCACCGCCCCTATCAACGTGGCACTCTTCGAGTGGGTTATCGAGAACCTGATGAAGAACTCGTTGGATGCTTTGCAGGGTAAGGGTAGTATTGATGTTGTCGTTGGCGAGAGTGAGGATAGCGTCTATGTTGAGGTTAGCGATACGGGTAAGGGTATTGCGAAGAGCAACTGGGAGCGTATCTTCGAGCCAGGTTATACGACAAAGACTCGAGGCTGGGGTCTCGGTCTCTCGCTATCGCGCCGCATAATCGAGGATAATCATAGGGGTAAGATTGCTGTCATCCGCTCGGAGATTGGCAGGGGTACGACCATTCGTGTAACACTTAAACGCGCTGGTAATGAGTAGGGATACACTGTTTGTTGAGCTTCAGTCACAAGGCTACATGCCGAGCAGTGCCCGCCAGCTATATGGCACGAGCAGTGAGCTTGCCGCGGGCGATGTCTCGTACGATGGTGGCTTCAGGGAGGCCACTGCCGAGCAGATGTTTGGCGAGGAGTCTATCGTCGAGTGCTACGATGCTGTTCCGCCATTGGAGCCTGCGCTCATTGATGGCTGGCTCTTTCAGCTGCTTATCATTGCAGGCTTTGTAGCATACCTATATATGCTACTACGCTCGTGGAACTTCATAGGCTCAATATGGATGGGTGTCTTTATTCGCCGTAGTGAGCGCCACATGCGTGATGAGGGTGGTGAGCTGCCGTTGGAGCGCTTTAAGATATCGGCATCGGTGCTCGGCATGGTGCTACTCTCGTTGGTCGTGGTGCGTGTCGTTGACATCTCGCTTCCTGTTGCGCTCACGAGTGGAGGAGATATCGCTATCGCACCCTTCTACGCGATGATTGCTGTCGTGGCATTCGTCGCATGGAACTACCTGCTCCATAAGCTGATGTCACTTGTCACGCGCTCCGAGGTTGTGGGTGGCGCCTCGGCAATTGCGCTGATGAACTTTGTGCGTAGCATCGTTCTTCTCTATCCAATTGTCACAGCATGGCTCTTGTCGCCCGCGGAGCTGCTATCGACATGGTCTATTGTGCTTTGTGTGGCTGTGGCTCTGATGATGTTGATATACCTAAAAGAGACTTTTGTGCTCTTTGTTGGAAAAAAAATTCCGATTTTGCATTGGATTTTGTACCTTTGCGCCGCAATTTTGCTGCCTATCAGTTTTATGGCGACAATCATCCCCACGGAGTTGGTGTGATGTGCGCTGGTAAGTGGTTGATTGTTTGCGTGTTGAAAACGAGTATGAGTGCTGAGTGCGGCTCCATGCCGCCAAAGATATAAGAGATTGATTTACATATTAAAAAAGGAGTGACCTTGAAAGTTAATAAGATTTTGGTGTCGCAGCCACGTCCGGCTGTATTGGAGAAGTCTCCCTTTTATGAGTTTGCCCAGCGTTATGAGCTCGAGGTAGACTACAAACCCCTTATACGAGTTGTTGGTGTGAGCCTCAAAGAGTTCCGTGCCCAGCGCACCGAGATATTGGACCACACGACGCTCATCTTTTCATCGCGTACGACCATTGATAGCTTCTTCCACATCTGTGAGGAGGCACGCATCACCGTACCCGAGACAATGCGATATATATGTAATACCGAGGCTGTAGCCCTCTATTTGCAGAAGTACATTGTCTACCGTAAGCGTAAGATATCGTTTGCCGATGGTACGTTTAACTCGCTCTTGGAGCTTATCGTGAAGCATAAGGATGATAAGTTTATCCTTGCCCTCACCGAGCCCTTCAAGCCAGAGTTGCCCGAGACGCTGTCGAAGCTCAAGCTAAAGGTCGACCCCGTAGTATTTGCGCGTACCATAGCTGCTGATATGAAGGAGGTTAACCCCGCGGAGTACGATATCATCGCCCTCTACTCACCATCGGATGTAAAGGCTCTTGTCGAGAACTTCGATGTCGAGAAGCTCCCTGTCGTAGCGACCTTTGGTGAGGCTACGTTGCGTGCTGCCAAGGAGGCTGGCCTTAAGGTTAAGGCTTCGGCTCCATCTCCCGAGGCGCCCTCGATGGTCAAGGCTTTGGACATCTACTGCAAGAAGGTTGCCGAGGGTATGGATGTTGAGGATGCTGAGGTCGTTGAGAACTTGGCAAAGGAGGAGTTTATCCGCGCACAGCAGACAAAGCTCCAGAAGAAGACGCGCACACGCGCACCACGCAAGGCGCAGTAATATAGCGTGTTATGCTCAAGGAAAACGGATTGCCAAAGATGGAGCGCCTATGCTCCCTGCATGCCCAGCGCCGCCTCTTCACGGAGGGTGTCTCGGGCTTTGTCTATCCGTTTCGCTATACGACATATATAGAAGAGAGTACCCTCACCACGGTGGAGGTACTCTTCTCTGTTCCAAAGCGTAACCATAAGCGTGCCAACAGGCGTAACCTACTGCGTCGCCGCACCAAGGAGGCATATCGCCTACAAAAGCAGGAGTTGTGGCGTGTGGCCGAGAGTAGGGGTGTTGCCGTGGATTTGGCATTAGTCTACTCATCGAAGGATGTAGTATCGTATAAAACTATTGAGCATGCAGTTCGTCGAATACTTGAAGAGGTTGCTGTGCGCTGTTAAGTGGCTCCTTGCCCAGCCCTTTATCCTCCTTGTGCGCTTCTATCAGGTGTGCATATCACCGCTGAAGCCCCCCTCATGTCGTTTTACGCCCACCTGCTCGCAGTATGCCGTAGAGGCACTGCGCAAGCATGGCCCTATCAAGGGTTTATATCTTACCGTACGCCGCCTGCTGAGGTGTCACCCATGGGGTGGCTCGGGCTACGACCCTGTGCCTTAGGGCCTATCGCGCCTGCATGATGGCTACCAGCTCGCCGTTCGATAGCAGGAGCATCATATCACCATCCATCTCATAGTGTGTCACACCCTCGAGCATGTCGAAGTACTCGCCTTCGCGCTCATAGTTGGGGCACATGCGGCGTGTGGCTCCAATATCTGATATCTTGAGCTCGCGCGATGCAGTCATAGCGTATGTCGCTGTCATGCGGTTGCAGTCGCCTACACCTGAGGCGGTGCCATTGTCATGAAGTAGTAGCGTGTAGCTCTCGCCCTCGGCGCTAATATCGTGTGCCATGAGCTGTACAAGTTGCCATGTTGTACCCACCAGTGCTTTGTGGTTCTTCGCCTGTTTGCGGCAGTCGCAACATCCAACGGCCAAAAGTAGTGCTATGAGGGGAGTGGCTAAAAATAAAATTCTTGGTTTCATATCAAAAGTCGAAATTATAACCTATCTTTGTAGCACAAAGATAGTACAAATCACTTAAAACGAATAGAAAAATGAAAAAAGTTATCGCTTCACCCTTGGCTCCTAAGGCCGTAGGTCCCTACTCACAGGCTATCGCTCACGATGCAACTCTCTACATCTCTGGTCAGCTTCCTATCGACGGCGCTACTGGCGTAATGGCAGAGGGCATCGAGGCACAGACACATCAGGCTCTCAAGAACCTCGGTTATATCCTTAACGAGGCTGGTTATAGCTACGACGACGTGGCTAAGACCACCGTTCTTCTTGCCGACATCGCAGACTTCGGCGCTATGAACGCCATCTATGCTGAGTACTTCACAGGTGATAAGCCTGCACGCATCTGCTATCAGGTTGCTGCGTTGCCTATGGGTGCGAGGGTAGAGATTGATGCTATCGCCATCAAGTAATTTCTGGTGATAAGGGGTCATTCTCGGCCCATCCCAAAAAGTAGACTACCGCAGGCTGTACGTCATAGTACTATCCTGCGGTAGTCTCTTTTGTGATAGACCAAGCCTAACCCCTTCTAATCAAAAATTAATTTTCGATTTTATTGGGCATCTTTAGCCCATCACAAACAAAACCTCTTGGGCTGTACTTCGAGTACTATCCCAAGAGGTCTCTTATTGCGATAGACTAAATCTGCTCCACTAAAATCAAAAATCTTTTCGATTATAAGACCGCATCTGCGGCACATCCCAAAAAGTAAGAGACCTCGGGCTGTACTTCGTGTACTATCCCGAGACCTCTTCTTTTGCGATGCACCACATCTGCAGCCTTCTAATCAAAAATCGAGTTTGTTGTGATAGTGGCGCATTAGCGACGCTTCAATCAAACCCCCGAATGGGAAATACGCACAGTATGTCCCATCCGGGGATTTATCATGTCAGCGCCACTACTGCACCACTCTGGTAACAAATTGTGTTGCGGCGCTAATCGAGGTTATGAGCGCTCTATCTGCTGCTTAGCGGCTTGCATCTGTGGCCGTTATTTTTCCCATGATTGTGTGTCGGGCGTCGTCCGTAACATTTATGTCGAAGATATACTCGTCAGCATCGTTCTTCTCGATATTGATGGAGCCACTAATGAATGGAGCTCGCTCGCTTATTGCGCCCTTCTCATCAATTGTCATATACCACGAGCCGTATAGTTCGTCATCTATGATATCACCCTTAACAAACCTCTCTTGTGTATAGCTGCCTACGATATCCGTGGCGTTCGCATCAACGTGAAGTGTGAGCTGGAAGAGCTCTCCGACATAACCATCGTCCGTGATGCCCTCCTCGTTCATGATGACAATAGCATACTCCTTACGGCCGTTAGTATCGACGCTCTCATCGACAAACTGACCTGCGAACTTCGCATTATCAATCGTGAACTTGATACTTTTATTGAGAGTACTCTGTGGTTTTTTTATGGTGTTTTTGCCTGCGTACCGCACATATACAGTCTCGCCCGATTCAAGATGAAGCTCTGCGCTGATGCCATTATTGTTTACATTTACACTCGCCGATGTGAAATATGTCTCTTGAGCCTCATCATTGCCATCTGTTACTGCTCGGTAGCTATACTCACATCCTATGCCACCATTATCAAAGGTATAGTAGCCGTTAGGTAGGGTCCAATTATCACTATCGTCGGCACTCTTATCGCTATATAGGTCAAAGAAGTAGTATTCGCTATCGTCGTAGAGCACGCCGTCATCACCAAGACCATACTTGGACAACACAACATAGTAGTTGTATCGCCCATTGTCCGAGTCGCTCGCTCCCAAATACTCGCTGCCGTGGAGTGTGAGTGCTTCGAACTCTATTTCGCGTATGTTGTCGGGCTCGGGCTTGGGGTGCTTGCTTCCGTTACAACCCACGAGTAGCGCAACAATAGTTGTTATATATATTAGGTGTTTCATGGCTATTCACTATGATATTGAGAAGTCGCGAAGGGCGTCGTTGAGCGATGTCTTCTTGTCGGTAGACTCCTTGCGGTGGCCGATGATAAGTGCGCACTGCACGCCATACTCGCCCGCGGGGAAGCGGCGGTTGTATGTTCCCGCAACAACTACCGAGCGTGGTGGAACATAGCCCTTATACTCGCGTGGCTCGTCGCCCGTAACATCAATGATATGTGTAGAGCCGGTGATAACCGTATTTGAACCGAGCACCGCCTCGCGGCAGATGTGTGCGCCCTCGACAACTATAGAGCGTGAGCCGATGAAGCAGTTATCCTCGATGATGACGGGTGCTGCCTGCACAGGCTCTAACACGCCGCCGATGCCTACGCCGCCGCTGAGGTGCACATTCTTGCCTATCTGTGCGCATGAGCCCACCGTAGCCCAGGTGTCGACCATCGTGCCGCTATCGACGTATGCACCGATGTTGACATACGAGGGCATAAGGATAGCGCCAGGGGCGATATATGCGCCGTAGCGTACTATGGCGTGGGGCACGACGCGTACGCCAAGCGCCTCGTAGCCATGCTTAAGTTCCATCTTATCGTACCACTCGAGTTCTCCCGCCTTGAAGGTACGCATAGGCTGTATGGGGAAGTACATGATGATTGCCTTCTTGACCCACTCGTTAACCTGCCACTCGCTGCGCTCCACATCTATTGGCTCGGCACAGCGCAACACACCCTTATCGACAGCCTCTACAACGCGACGTATAACCTCGCGCACGCTCTCGTCGCCAAGCATCTCGCGACTCTCCCATGCGCGCTCAATAACTATCTTCTCCTGTTCAAACATACTCATACAAAGTTTTCGTTTTTCGATGTTCAAAGATACAATATTTTGCTCAATAAACAATTAGTACTCTCATATTTGCGGCGTGTTTTACTCGATGCAGTGCCAAAACAGATGAAAAGGAGGCTGAATAAAAAGTGTATTTTGTCGTTATGCTCGCCCTCAAAATGCTCATTTACGCCAAGTAAACTCCGCTTTTTCAGGCTTCGCATGCCTAAAACTACATCTTTTTCTTCAACCTCCTAACAAATTGGGGATGCTAA
>JAFVSV010000062.1 GCA_017503575.1 Alistipes sp.
AGACTATGGAAGTAATTCTTATCAAAGACGTAGAGAACTTGGGCTACGCAAACGACATCGTTAACGTTCGCCCTGGCTATGCCAACAACTACTTGATTCCTCAGGGTTTCGCTAAGGCTGCTACAGCTTCTGCAAAGAAGGTACTTGCTGAGAACCTTCGTCAGCGTGCTCACAAGGACGCTAAGATTTTGGCTGACGCACAGGCTTTGGCAGAGACTATCAACAACCTTCACCTCACCCTTACTGCAAAGGCAGAGGAGGAGAAGATCTTTGGTGCTATCACTGCTGCTGACCTTGCAGCTGTACTTCAGGAGAAGGGCGTTGAGGTTGACCGCAAGAACATCACTGTTGATTCTGTTAAGACTCTTGGTGAGTTCGAGGCTGTTGCAAAGCTTCACCGCGAGGTTAAGGCTACTATCAAGTTTGCTGTTGTAGCCGAGTAATTTTCGATTATAGCGGCGCATCTGCGACGTTTCAATCCAAATGGCGAATGGGAAATACGTCAAGTATGTCCCATCCGCCATTTATCTTTATCACCGCCACATCTGCACCACTCTAATCAAAAATTAGTGTTGTGGAGAGTTTTTTTGTGCGCCTTATTCGGGCGGGAGCAGAGCACCCTTAATCGGGCAGAGCTAAAGCTCTTTATTCTGGCGGAGCAAAGCTCCTTAATTTTAATCAAGCGCAGCGCCCTCGCAAGCAGGCTTTGCCTGCGCCCGACCAAGCGCAGCGCCCAACCCCCATTACTCATTCCTCTCTGCTCTCTGCTAATTCCTAATTGAAAGGCTCCGCCTGCATCTCTTTCCCTTGTTGCTTATAACTACGTTATAATGGCTGAAAATTATTTGCAAATTCTGTAATAAATTCTTATCTTTGCAGTTGGAAAATTACTACTTGATATTTTTTTGATTAAACACTTTGGTGTCAGGTGGTTGTATTTTTGTTTAGTGTATTAGGGTAAGGCTGGCGCCTGTGCCCTTGTTGTGCATATTATGGTATAAGACGTTGGAAATATATTAAATATCACATATTAAAAATAAACCATTTACTAATTTATTAACTTTTAACACTATGAAAAAGATTCTCTCTTTTTTAGCTTTGGCACTTGCATTTACTGCATGTCAAACAGAGTTTGAGGAGTCAGTTAGCAACAGCAACCTTGTGGACGTTGTTCTTACTGTTGATGCTCCTGAGCTTGGTGTTACTCGCGCCGATGGTGACGCGAATGCTGCCAAGAATAGTGCTTTTGGTGCAATCGACTTCATGACTGATGCCGATTGGGCTAACTACGACTTGCGTTACATCCTTGAGGTGTACGCTGCTGATGAGGCTGGAACGGGTAACCCCATCTACAGCGAGCGTTTGGTAAACTGCTTGGACAAGTATGCTCCAACTACTTTCGAGTTGCGTCTTGTTCCAGAGCGTGAGTACAAGTTTGTTGTATTTGCTGATTTCGTAGCTGAGGGTAGCGCAGAGGCAGAGAATAAACTTGCTATCGCTGACCTTTACTACAACACAGCTAACCTTCGTAACATCACAGCTAACACCACTGAGTCTACATGGGGTGCTATGAATGAGATTCGTGATGCTTACTTCATCACTAAGAAGGTGAAGGTTGCAAATGCACTAAACGAGACTCTTACATTGACTCGTCCATTCGCCAAGGTGCGTGTTATCACTACCGACCTCGACTACATCACAGGTTATTCAAAGCCTGGTTATGTAGAGGTTACCTACAAGAACGAGTCTATCTACAAGTCATTTAACGCTGTAAACGGCAAGCTCAACGCTGAGGAGATGGCTGGTGACGAGCTTAAATATGGTTTCGAGGTTAACAAGGAGATCCCTTACACCGCTGGTTACGATGCAGAGTCAACAAACCAGACTCTCTTCACCGACTACATTTTGGCTGATAGAGACAACCAGACTCATGTAAACTTTGAGATGAAGGTTTACGAGTCAAAGGGTGGCCGTTTGATTCACTCACACGACTTCAACACTCAGATTCCTATCGAGCGTAATCACCTCACTACAATCATTGGTGACTTGCTTACTACTCAGGCTAACATCACTGTAACCATCGACGACAACTTCGAGGATGAGTTTATCGTTAGCAACCTTTGGGATGGCACATACGAGGCTCTTCCTGCAGCTAATGCTGAGGGTTGGATTGAGATTGCTACTCCTGGTCAGTTGGCTACACTCCTTACCAAGGATCCTGAGGGCATGAAGGTACGTCTTATGAACGACGTTAACTTCGATGGCTTCGAGCTTAAGCTCTATCGCGATGGCGCAAGGGGTAACAATACCGCTTTTGAGTTGGATGGTAATGGCAAGGTTATCTCTAACTTCACTGTTAGCGAGGGCGTATGTGCAGGTCTCTTTGCTGATCTTGTAAGTGCTAATGTTCACGACCTTACTATCAAGAATGCTGTTGTTGCTCCAGGTGCTGCAACACGTGCTACTGGCGACTTCTACGCTGGTGCTTTGGTAGGCCGTACTTATGGCGAGTGTACATTCACCAACATCAATGTTGTTGAGTGCGAGATCGAGGGTGTTAACAAGGTTGGTGGTCTTATCGGTACTATCGCTGAGAACGCTGCAATTATCACAAACTGCGCTGTTAAGGCATCTAAGGTTAGCACTACACATGAGGCTGATGGTGGTTGCGTAGCAGGTCTTGTAGGTTATGTTGCTGGTAGCGGTACTGTTATCGAGAACAGCGAAGTTCGCAACACCGAGATCAACGCTATCAACTCAGCTAACGAGGCTAAGCGCGCTAACGCAGAGTTGGTTGGTACATTCCACGGTGGTAAGAATAATGTTCTTACACTCACCGACAACACTTGCGAGGGCAACACATTTACCGAGGCTGAGACTTCGTATGTAGCTCCTGAGGGCTTCCGTCCATGGTTGGGTGGTATCCGCACTGAGGGTGCAAATGTTATTCTTAACGGTTCATCACTCGTTGCTCAGCCACTTGCAACTCCTGTTGTAGAGGCAGCTGTTGAGGGTAACGTAGTAACCCTTACTTGGACTGCTATCGATAACGCTGCTCAGTATGGTATCACCGTAGGCACTGAGATGCCTGTATTTGTTGAGGAGACTACTTACACATTCACTGGTGAGTACGAGACTGAGTACACATTCAACGTTGTAGCTGTTCCTGCTGACGAGGAGACTTACGCTGTTTCTGAGGCTGCTGTTGTTACTGCTACTACCAAGGCTGCTCCAGTTGTTGAGCCAACTTACACAACTGTTGCTGAGTTCTTGGCAGCTGCTGAGGATGACACAGTTTACACTCTTAAGGGTACTATCACAAAGGTAGTTAACACTACATACGGTAACTTCGACCTTACTGACGAGACAGGTACTGTATACATCTACGGTCTATGCAGCCCAGAGGGCGCTCAGAAGTATTGGGCAGAGTCAGGCGCAAAGCTTGGTGACACTATCACTATCCAGACTACACGCACATCATTCGGTGGCTCACCACAGGGTAAGAACGCATTGTTCGTAGAGCTTGTTCCATTTGTTGAGGAGGCTTCAGAGTGGGGCGTTGTTGGCGACTTGACAAGCTGGGGTGGCGGCAGCAAGGATATCGTTATGTACAACACTTGGAAGGCTAAGGACCTCTTCGTAGCTTACAACGTTAACATCACTTCAGGCGCATTCAAGATTCGTGCTAACAACGAGTGGAACGACGCTAAGAACTACGGTCTTGAGATTGCTGGTAAGGTATATGCTGACAACTACTACTCAATGATTTGCGGTGGTGGTAGCCAGAATATCACACCTATGGTTTATGGTACTTACGACGTATACTTCGACCTTACTAACGAGCGTGTTGCTCTTGTAACACCTGGTAAGGAGTATGCTGACGCTGAGAACGGTGGTGCTCCAGTAGTTGTTGTTGAGGGTCTTAAGGATCACACTTGGGGTCTTATCGGTTCATTCGCTGGTTCTGACTGGAATAATGACGTAGCTATGGAGGTTGTTGGCGACTGGGCAGTTGCTAAGAACGTAACATTGGCTACTAACAACGAGTTCAAGTTCCGTGCTGATAATGATTGGGCATTGGACTACGGTGCTGGTTGCGACGTTAACGTAGGCGAGACTTACACCACTTACAGCAAAGGTGGTAACATGAAGTTCGTAGGTGAGGCTGGTGCTTACAACATCTACTTCTCGTTGGTTGACGCTAAGTTCTATATGGAGACCTACATCTCTGCAACTACCGTTGAGACTACAATGGCAAGCTTCGGTTGGGCTAATGCAGCAACTGTTGAAGAGGCTAAGCTTGATGATGTTGTAACCCTTACATTCGAGAAGGGTAATGCTTCTACAGCTCCTGCATACTACACTTCAGGTGAGGCTGTACGTCTCTACCAGAATGGTGCTATTATGAACGTAGAGGCAAATGGTCGTACAATCTCTAAGATTGAGATTACATTTGCTAACAACATGTACTACATTGCAGCTGATAGCGGCGTGTTGACTGAAGAGGCAGAAGTTCGTACTTGGACTGGTAGCGCTGAGGCGGTTAAGTTCACTTGCACAGGTACTGATAAGAACCACCGTGCATACATCCAGGCAATCAAGGTTACTTACGAGTAGTAGATAACTAAGATTCGATATTCAAAGGCACTCGCTTCGGCGAGTGTCTTTTTTTGTTGGGTGGCAGAAGGGTAAGGCGCTACACTTGGATGGGCGCAAGCAGGGCTTGCTTGAATGGCGCTTCGCTTGAGAATAAAAAGGAGTGTTAGCTCCGCCCTCGCAAGAGCCCCCATAAAGAGCCTCAGCTCGCCCTCATAAAGAACGTCAGCCCGCCCATCTTCTCTCTTCGACAATAATTTTCGCTGTTCGTTCGTTAATTCAAAAATTTTGTGTAACTTTGTGCGCTTATGCACATAAGCGCCAACAACCAAGGCTAATGCAATGAAACACTTTTTAGGCTACATATTTGCAGTGGTGCTACTTACAGCAGGCATCGTCTCGTGCAGCGTCGTTAATCAGGCTATCAAGAGCAACGACCCGCAGTACGCCTACGAGCAGGCTGTGATGCTTTACCAAGACGAGAAGTGGAACCAGGCATCCTCGCTCTTCGAGGCGTGTCGCCATGTCTACTTGGGCTCACCTCGTGAGGACTCATTGACATACTACAATGCTCACTGCAAGTTTAAGGAGAAGAAGTGGGATGAGGCGTCGATGCTCCTCGACGACCACCGCCGTAAGTTTGGCCGTAGCCCCTTTATCGAGGATGTCGAGGGCATGTATGCGTTATGCTACTACTACATGGCACCATCGCCCGAGCGCGATCAGACCATAACAACGCAGGCAATCATCGCCATCGCCGAGTTCCTATCACGATATCCCAACTCGGAGTATGTCACCGAGTTCAACCAGATGATTGACGACCTCAAGGGACGCCTTATGGAGAAGAGCTACATGAATGCCTATACCTATTATAAGATAGGACGCTATAAGTCGGCTATCGTGGCGTTCAAGAATGCTATCCGAGAGTACCCCGAGACACCGCGTGCCGAGGATATACGCTACTATACCACCGTGGCGGCATACCGCCTCGCGGCAAACTCGGTAGCGAGCAAGCAGCTCGACAGATACCTCGACATGCTCGACCACTACTACACATTCCTCAGCGAGTTCCCCGACTCGAAGCATGTGAAGGAGTTGGAGCGTATGGCAAAGGAGGCGCGCAACTTCATCGACAAGAACCGTAGCACCGATAACACACTCTAACGAAACGAATAAACACTATATAGTATGGAGATTAAAAAGAACGTTCCAAGCAACACAATCACTCGTAAGTTGGTAGACCTTGATGCACCCACAGGTAACATCTATGAGTCGATTAACATCATCGCTCGTCGTGCAAACCAGATAGCTACGGAGCTCAAGATTGAGCTTAACCGTAAGCTCGCTGACTTCTCGGCACCCACCGACAACTCGGTAGAGGAGACCTTCGAGAACCGTGAGCAGATTGAGATATCACGCCACTATGAGCGTCTTCCAAAGCCCGCAATCATCGCTACCGAGGAGTTCCTCGATGGTGAGATCTATTATCGTCACGGCGATAAGTAGTCGATGGTGAATAACGATAGGTGGCATGCCGCGCTGGCGGCAATCCACTCTTATTCAACTACCGATGTAACAACCTAAATAGAACAGAGTCATGCTCAAAGGTAAGCATATCGTACTCGGAATAACTGGCAGCATAGCAGCATACAAGGCGGCTATGCTGTGCCGTCTTTTAGTCAAGGAGGGCGCCGAGGTGAGGGTCATCATGACACCACTTGCCAAACAGTTTATCACGCCACTGACGATGGCAACGCTATCGAAGCACCCCATACTCGTTGACTTCTTCAACCCCGAGAATGGCGAGTGGAACTCACATGTCTCGCTCGGCGAGTGGGCCGATATGCTCCTCATAGCGCCAGCCACGGCAAACACCTTGGCGAAGATGACTACGGGTATTGCCGACAACCTATTGCTCACGACCTACCTCTCGGCACGCTCGAAGGTGGCCGTAGCACCAGCCATGGACCTCGATATGTATGCCCATATCACCACGCAGCAGAACCTACGCACCCTCAAGGAGCGTGGCGTGGCTGTCATAGAGCCCGCGGCAGGTGAGTTAGCAAGTGGCCTTGTGGGCAAGGGGCGTATGGCGGAACCAGAGGATATCGTTGAGCAGGTGAAGGCTATCTTCGCTGCGCAGACCTCTCGCTCGTTGGAGGGCAAAAGCTACATCGTCACTGCGGGTGCTACCATAGAGCCTATCGACCCTGTGCGCTATATCACCAACCACTCTACGGGCAAGATGGGTTATGCCATTGCCGAGGAGTTGGCTGTGCGTGGTGCTCGTGTGAAACTCATCACAGGTCGTACAACACTTGCTACGCCCAAGGGCGTGGAGAGGGTAGATGTCCTCACTGCCGAGGATATGTACCGCGCGGCTGTCGAGGCGTGGTCGGATGCCGATGGCGCGGTTATGTGTGCCGCTGTGGCTGACTATACGCCCGTGACGGTTGCCGACCGCAAGCTCAAGAAGTCGGACGACGACATGCGCATAGAGCTTAAGCGCACAAAGGATATAGCCAAGGAGCTTGGCGCAATGAAGGGTGAGCGCGTATTGGTAGGCTTCGCCCTCGAGACCGACAATGAGGCCGCCAATGCCGAGGGTAAGCTCCAGCGCAAGAACCTCGACTTCGTGGTGCTCAACTCGTTGCGCGACAAGGGAGCAGGCTTCGGTGGCGACACCAATAAGATTACTATTATAGATGCTGCCGCTGCCATGGAGCATCCACTGATGAGCAAGCGCGATGTGGCACGCATCATTGTAGACAAAATAGAGAGCATTAAACGGTAGGATAGATGCTGAAGAGACTGACCATAGAGAACTATGCACTTATCGACGCGCTGCATGTCGAGTGGGACGAGCACCTAAATATCATCACTGGTGAGACGGGTGCTGGTAAGTCCATACTCCTCGGTGCCTTGGGATTGCTGCTTGGCGCCAAGAACGAGACGCAGGCGACAAAGGATATTGAGCGCAACTGCGTTGTCGAGGGTGTGTTCAACATTGAGGGTCTCGGCCTCGAGCAACTATTCGAAGATAACGACCTCGACTACGATAGCGAGATTGTCGTGCGTCGCATAATAACACCTGCGGGCAAGAGTCGCTCATTTGTGGGTGACCTCCCCGTGTCGCTCGCAACGCTCAAGGAGCTTGGTTCACACCTCGTGGACATTCACTCGCAGCATCAAAACCTCGTCCTCGCCTCCGAGGCATTCCGCATATCGGCACTCGACACGTTAGCGGGGAATGGGGCACTCCTTAATGAGTATGCCGAACACCTTGCAACGCTCACAACGCTTCGTGGCGACTATCGCACGATGCAGGCGGCGATGCAGGCGGCGCGTAACGATGAGGAGTGGCTACGCTTTACGGTCGAGGAGCTGCGTGCTGCCAAACTGAAGCCTAATGAGCAGGCCGACACCGAGGCTGAGTTACATGTTGTCGAGAGTGCCGACCGCATAGGCGAGAGCCTTACAACACTGCGTAACACGCTCGATGATGAGGAGTTAGGTGTCCTTGTGTCGCTGTCGCGCTCGGAACGCGACCTTGCTGCTCTTGGTGGGCACTACCCTGAGGGTAGAGACCTCGCCGAGAGACTACGCTCGGTTGTTGCCGAGCTTAAGGATATAAGCGCTACGGCAGAGCACGAGGCGGAGCGCATAGATGCCGACCCCGAGAAGTTGCAGAAGCTTACCGAAAGGCTCAACATGATATACTCGCTCGAGATGAAGCACCGCGCCGAGTCGTACGACGACCTCTTGGATAAGGCGGCAGCCTTCGAGGCACGTTTGGCAACTATCGACAATAGCGATGCCGAGCTTAAGGCATTAGAGGTACGCATAGCTGCTGCGGAGCAGGAGTGCGCAGATATTGCCGAGCGTCTCACCGCGGCACGTCGTGGTGTGGCATCCATGCTCGAGAGCCATATTGTCACAACCCTCGCGATGTTGGGCATGGAGGATGCACGCTTCGTCGTTGAGATAACACCTGCGGAGAGCTTTACGGCACTGGGTAGAGATAGCGTGGCCTATATGTTCTGCTCGAATGCTACGGCCAAGATGGCTGCCGTAGAGCGTATAGCATCGGGTGGCGAGCTGTCGCGTATAATGCTCGCTATCAAGACTATCCTTGCCGAGAAGAGGGCTCTGCCTACGGTGATATTCGATGAGATTGACACGGGCGTGTCGGGACGTATTGCCGATGCTATGGGCGAGATTATAGCACGCCTTGCAGCCTCGATGCAGGTTGTAGACATCACGCATCTGCCACAGGTGGCATCGAAGCAGGGTACACACTTTGTGGTGTATAAGAGCGATGGCCGCACCAATATACGCCGTCTCGATAGGGCGGAGCGCGTTGACGAGATTGCCAAAATGCTGTCGGGAAGCGAGATTACGGATGCGGCACGCAAGCAAGCAAAAATCCTCTTGGGGTAGTATTCCAAGAGGATTTTTTGTATCACCATATATGCGTATCGTCGCCGCTATTATAATAGCTTCTTCTTCGATGGTATCACGATGAAGTCCTTGAGGTAGAAGGGCTCGAAGTAGGCGAGGTCCTCGAAGCGCTCGGCGGTAAATGCCTCCTCCGCAAGACGTACTATGCCGCGTGCTGAGGGTGCTACCTCGACGAAGATAGCATCGGCGAGCGTCTCGGTGCACTTGCGGGCGCCATTACCAAAAATTACGAGCTTATTGCTCTCGCGCCATCTTTTGAAGCTCTCATCAGTTACTACCTCGGCAACGACTTCCGTTTTGGCACAACCCTCGTTGTCGAAGATTTGCGAGTACACCTCCATGCGGCGAGCATCGACCATGGGACATAGCACCGCCTGCTGCCACTCCTCATCTTCGATGTCGAGGATGCCAGCATCGTAGTCTTCGCGAGCCACCTCAGTGAGGGCATCGAGTGAGCCTATGGCGATAAGCGGTATATCCAGCGCGTAGCACATGCCCTTGGCAAATGACACACCTATGCGTAGTCCCGTATATGAGCCTGGGCCCTTGCCCACAGCTATGGCGTCGAGGTCGGAGGGCTGTACGCCCGTCTCCTTGAGTAGCTCGTCGACGAAGAGTGCCACCTTCTTGGCGTGGTCACGACCCTCGTCGCTCTCGCGTAGCGCCATGAGCTCGCCATCGTTGGCAAGTGCTACGGAGCATACGTCTGTACCTGTCTCTATTGATAGTATAAGTGCCATATATCGTTCTGTTATCTGCGGTTAACCTTCATCGCCTTGTCCATCTCGCGCTTGGCGTCGTTCTCCTTGATGTACTCGCGCTTGTCGTACGCCTTGCGACCACGCGCAAGGCCTATGGCTATCTTCGCCAAGCCACGCTCGTTGAGGAAGAGACGTAGACCTACGACGGTGAGACCTCTATCTTGGAGCGAGCGCTGTAACTTGTTTAGCTCCTTGCGGTTAAGGAGTAGCTTGCGGTCGCGCTTGGGCACATGGTTGTTGCATGTTCCCCATGAGTACTCGGCGATGTTGACGTTGCGTATCCATAGCTCGCCCTGCTCAAAGTAGCAGTATGAGTCCACGAGCGACGCCTTGCCTAAACGCAACGACTTTATCTCTGTACCAACGAGCACAACACCTGCGATATACTCCTCGATAATCTCGTAGTCGAAGGTTGCGCGCTTGTTGCGAATGTTTATGTTTTTATAATCTGCCATATATGCTTTTTCGTATCTTGGCTACGCCTGCGGCATAGCTTTTGCCATTAGTGGGGTAGGTGGACTCGGATAAAGGTAACTAATTCTTTTATCTTTGATATGTTTTACACATCTTTTAAGTTTATTTTCTGTTTGCACACCGCCCAAGCGTAGTGATACGCAGGCATCCGGGTTCACCCTTTTTTTATCAATTAGCAATTAGCAATGAGCAATAACGGCGGACGCTGACCGCCTATCATGCCTCTCTCCACTCCTCTAACCACTCCACTTTTATCATTACTTCCCTCTCATTCTCTCTCTCTCATTCTCTTTCTCGCTTTCTCTCTCTCCTTCTCCCCCCCCCTCGTGCTCTCTAAATAAGTCTTCCTGTCTTGCGGGCGATGGCCACGCGTGCCGCCTGATACTTGGCGTATAGCGACGTTATGCGTTGCATCTCCTCGTCGTCAATGTCGGGGTTTGCCATCTCGGCTTGTAGCTCTGCCGAGCGCTCATCTATGGTGCGCCATTTGTACACCATAATCGCCTTTGGCACCGCCTCGGCAAGCTGCTCTGCTTCGCTCTCAATGTGGATATCCTTCTGCTCCCATATCTTGCTGATGACGTAGTTGTCATCCGAGGTGAGCAGGTCTATCACGGTGCTGCTTACGCGCGGGTCGTGGTGGTTTATCAGCGTGTGCATGGGTACCTCGACACCCTCGTCTGTCTGCTCCCATAGTGCGCGGTACTCGTTGTATATAGTGGCGTACACAGGGTTGGTAAACGATAGCTCGTCGCCATCCATCTCGGCGAAGATGAGGCTTGCGACATTTAATGTCTCCTCGCGGCCATCCTCAATGATGGTGAAGTCCAAGTGTCCCGACTTTATGAGATACTTTGTGAGGTCGCGCTCCAAGGTCTCCATTGTCGTGCCTCCAGTCACGGCCTTGGGCTGTATGCCTTCAGCTGTGGGTGGCGCCACATATAGCGAAGATGTGGGTAGCTGTGCACGCTCCCTCTGCTGCTGGCGCGTCAGGAAGTCCTGCGCCTCGCGGTTGCCCGCAACGCCATCTATGCGTCGTGCTACATCTACTGCCAACACCTGCTCGTCGGCAGACATGATACTTGCGCAGTACTTGACGTACTCCGAGCGTTTGATGCTGTCGGGGATGAGTGCTATGGACTCTACCATATCCTTTATTGCGGCAGTGCGCAGCTGTGGGTCATTGGTAGCCTCCTTGAGCAATAATCGCGCCTTGAAGGCGAGGAAGTCCTGCGAGTTCTTGGCTATGTAGTCGCGCAGTTCGTCGGAGGTGTGTGCGCGTGCAAAGGTGTCGGGGTCGTGCTCCTCGGGGAGGAGTACTATGCGCACATTCATATCCTCCTTGAGGATGATATCGACGCCGCGTATGGCAGCCTTGACACCAGCAGCATCGCCATCAAACATAAGTGTTATGTTGCGCGTGAAGCGGCTCAAGAGACGTATCTGGTCTTCGGTGAGCGATGTGCCCGATGAGGCTACAACATTCTCGACACCCGCCTGGTGCATGGATATAACATCGGCATAACCCTCGACGAGGACTACATTGTCGGCCTGCTGAATAGCCTTCTTCGCGAAGTAGAGACCGTATAGCTCGCGGCGCTTGTTGTATATCTCGCTCTCGGGTGAGTTCTGATACTTGGCTACCTTCTTGTCGGTGCGTAGCGTGCGGCCACCAAAGCCTACAACACGTCCCGAGACATTGTGTATGGGGAACATCACACGGTCGTAGAACCTGTCGCGGAGCGCACCATCCATCTCGCGCTTGATGCTCAAACCCGTGGATAGCAGAAACTCCTCCTTGTAGCCTGCGGCGCGTGCATCTGTCGAGAAACGCTCGCTATGTGTAGGACAGAAGCCAAGACCAAACTTATGTATCGTCGCGTCGCTAAAGCCGCGTGCCGACGAGAAGTAGGTGAGGGCTATGCTGCGTCCCTCCGCCTCGTTGAACATGTATCGCTGGAAGTACTCGGCAGCCCAGGCGTTAAGCGTGAACATGCTCTCGCGGTTGTTGTTGCGCTCTATCTCCTCGTCGCTCATCGCCTCCTCCTTGACCTCTATGCCGTAGCGCTTGGCTATCATGCGTAGTGCCTCGGGGTAGGTGGCATTCTCGCTCTCCATGACGAAGTTAATGGCATTGCCACTCTTACCGCAACCAAAACACTTGTATATGCCTCGTGCGGGCGAAACCTTGAACGAGGGGGTCTTCTCCTGGTGGAAGGGACAGCACGCCTCATAGTTCACACCCTTGCGTTTGAGCGTGACATAGTCGCCGACAATATCTACGATATTGACAGCAGCGTAAATCCTATCTATGGTTTCGCGATCAATCATTCGTGCAAAGATAGTAAAAAAAGTGGAAAGATGAAAGATGAGATATGAAAGATGCCGAGCAATGGCGACAAGAGGAATTGTGAAATAGAGAGTCGAAGCCAGCTCACGTTACGTTTTTTTTCGTATCTTTGTGGTAGTTATTCAATATCAAAACGATGCGACGATTCGACTGCGACTATATGGCTGGAGCACATCCTAAAGTGATGGAGGCTCTTTTGCGTACCAATATGGAACTTACGGCGGGCTATGGTAATGATGCCTATACCGCTGAGGCAAAGACTCTTATACGCAATGCTGTGGGCATGCCCGATGCCGAGGTCTTCATCCTTGTCGGTGGTACGCAGACTAATGCTGTGGCCATAGATGGCATCTTGCGTCATCATGAGGGTGTCCTCGCCGCCGAGAGTGGACATATCGCCGTTCATGAGTCGGGTGCTATCGAGGCATCAGGGCATAAGGTGCTGACGCTACCACACTACTCTGGCAAGGTGCACGCCGAGGATGTGGCACACTACATTGATACCTTCTATGCCGATGAGACCTACCAGCACATGGTGGCACCAGGCATGCTCTATATATCGCAACCTACGGAGTATGGCACGCTGTACTCGCTTAAGGAACTTGAGACGTTGAGCTGTGTGTGTCACGACCACGACATACCTCTATATATTGATGGCGCACGCATGGGTTATGCCCTCGCAGCGGAGGGTGCCGATTTCACACTACACGATATAGCACGCCTTGCCGATGTCTTCTATATCGGAGGCACAAAGGTGGGTACACTCTTTGGCGAGGCTCTGGTGGTGACCAATAGGTCGCTATTGCGCAACCTCTTTCCACTTGTTAAGCAGCATGGTGCTCTATTGGCCAAGGGACGATTGCTCGGTGTTCAGTTTGCGGAACTTTTTAGAGATGGTCTATATTACGAGATTGGCGCACATGCCGTGCGTCTGGCCATGGAGCTGCGCGAGATATTGCGTGCTGCGGGGTATGAGATTGTTATCGAGTCGCCTACCAATCAGCAGTTTGTACGCCTCCCGAACGATGTGATTGACAAGCTGCGTGAGAGCATATCGTTCGACTACTGGGGTCCACGCGGCGAGAGCAGCAGTATTGTGCGCTTCGTGACAAGCTGGTATACTACTGATGAGGATATCGCGGTACTGCGTGAGAAGATTAATGAGGGACGATAAGGGCTCACTGAAAATTTTCGGTGGGGCGATATTGCAAAAAGATGTTATCTTTGCAGTATGGTAAAGCGTAAAGATAAGATAGATGATCCCTTGAGGTTGTTGTTGCCAGGGGTGATATAC
>JAFVSV010000063.1 GCA_017503575.1 Alistipes sp.
CTCGGCCTGAAGCACAACCATACCGGTAGTCTCCCAAGGCTTAAGCTCCATGAGGGTCTCCATAACCTCCGACTGCGGAGTGATGGGGTAGCCGAAATAGCCGTCGCAACCGTAGCGAATTGCTGCATGAGCAATCACCTCGTTGCCCTTCATAAGTTTTACCTCTTTCTCTGCCATAGCTTACTCGATTTTTTGGCGATACACCGTTAGACAACTATCCGGACAAATGATGGCGCATGATGCGCAACCAATGCAATTCTCCGGCTCAACCATCATAGCGAAGGGATAACCCTTGCCATTAACCTCGCTCGACAAACCAAGCGTCTTGGTGGGACATGATGCTACGCATACGCCACAGCCCTTGCAATGCTCAGTATCGACGACAACTGTTCCTTTGATTTTTGCCATACGACTGTAATTTTATAGATTGTTAATAGTTTTGGTTTTTTATTATGGTTTGGGCGCACCACCATACCTATTTATATATAGTGGTGCTCCCGCTGCATCTTACTTAATCTCCCATGTCTGACCAGAGCGGAGAAGGTCGTCAACACACTTAATCTTTGCCGATGCCTTAACCTCCTCTACCTGCTGCTGCACCTTGAAGTCGTAGACGTTCTCGTCGTCAACATCGCGGATGACACCAACAGCCACTGGGTACTCGGGGTACTTCATCGCTGCAAGCATCGTGTGGAGAGTCGTGTCAGCACACTTTGCGTCGTGTGTCAACACATCGTCCATGGTGTAGCCATCCTCGCCGACGGTGACAACCTTGAGGCGCATGTTCTCGAATACCAAGCCCTTCTGCTTATCCTTGCCAAAGAGCATCTTCTCGCCATGCTTCAAAAGGATGGTGTGCTCCTCGCGTGTAGCCTTATCGCCTGCAAACAATGCGTGGGTCTTGTCGTTGAATATCATGCAGTTAACCAGTGCCTCGGTAACTGCCATGCCCTTGTGCTTTGCTGCTGCCACAAGGCACTCCTTTGTTAGCATCACCTCCTGGTCGATGGTACGAGCGAAGAATGTACCCTTGGCGCCGATAACCAACTCGCCTGGTGTAAATGGCTTCTCAACGGTGCCGAATGGCGAGGTCTTTGTAATCTTGCCGAGCTTCGTTGTTGGTGAGTACTGACCCTTTGTGAGGCCGTAAATCTCGTTATTGAAGAGGATGACCTTGAGGTCGATGTTACGACGGATGGCGTGGATGAAGTGGTTACCACCGATAGCCAATGAGACGCCATCACCCGTACATACCCATACCGAGAGGTCAGGGTTAGCGGTCTTGATACCTGTTGCAATAGCATTTGCACGACCGTGGATGGTGTGGAAGCCGAAGGTCTTCATGTAGTAGATGAAGCGCGACGAGCAACCGATACCCGATACGAAGGTGAACTTATTGTGGGGCTTGCCCAAAACATCTGCCACCTCGGGCATAGCACGTTGCACGGCGTTAAGAATAGCGTGGTCGC
This sequence comes from Alistipes sp., assembly GCA_017503575.1. Classification (GTDB taxonomy): domain Bacteria; phylum Bacteroidota; class Bacteroidia; order Bacteroidales; family Rikenellaceae; genus Alistipes. The sequence continues at coordinate 1,470 of JAFVSV010000063.1, forward strand.
CACAGCCTGGACACCACTTTACCTGTTGATCGCTCTTGAAATCAGCGGGTGTATACTTAAATTCTGCCATAGTTGTTCTATTTTTTAAGTTGTTTGTGGTGTTCTACTATAACATTGAGTTTATCTTATCCTTAATCTCGATAACGGTGAATGGCTGACCCTCGGTCTTGCCATAAGACTCGATAACGACGTCGCGGAACTGCTGACGGAGGTAACCAGCAAACTGACCCTCGTTAAGCTCGCATACGACGATACGCTTGTAGCGCTTAAGTATCTCGTCTACACCCTTCTGCAAAGGATATATATAGTTGAAGTGGAGGTGTGCTACGCTCTTGCCCTCCTCCTGCAACTGCTTAACAGCGCTGTGGAGGTGACCGCGTGTACCGCCCCAACCGATAACAAGCACATCGGCATTGTCAGCACCGAATACCTCCAACTTTGGAAGCTCCTCGGCAACCATCTCGACCTTACGCTTACGCGTGGTAACCATCTCCTGGTGGTTCTTTGGGTCGTGCGAGATGCTACCCTTGATGTGGTCCTTCTCCAAGCCACCGATGCGGTGCTCGAGGCCCTCCTTGCCTGGGAATGCCCAGCCGCGAGCGAGCTTCTCGTTGCGGGCGTAAGGCATGAACTCCTCACCCTCGCGAGGCTCTACGATAGGGGGCACGATAGCGGGGTAGTCCGACATTGATGGTACCTTCCAAGGCTCCGAGCCGTTGGCGATGAAGCCATCCGAGAGCAACATGACGGGTGTCATGTGCTCCATGGCGATCTTACCTGCCATGAATGCGTAGTGGAAGCAGTCGCTGGGTGATGATGCTGCGATGACCACCATAGGACACTCACCGTTACGGCCATAGAGAGCCTGGTTGAGGTCGCTCTGCTCGGTCTTTGTAGGAAGACCTGTTGATGGGCCACCACGCTGTACGTCAACAACAACCAAAGGAAGCTCCGCCATAACTGCAAGACCCATAGCCTCGCTCTTAAGTGAGATACCTGGGCCCGATGTGGTGGTCACGGCGAAGTTACCTGCATAAGCAGCGCCGATAGAGGTACAGATACCTGCAATCTCATCCTCTGCCTGTACGGTCTTAACTCCGAGGTCCTTACGCTTTGCGAGCTCCTCGAGGATTACGGTAGCGGGGGTGATAGGGTATGAGCCGCAGAAGAGTGGAAGTCCCGACTTCTCTGATGCTGCGCAGAAACCCCATGCGGTAGCCGTATTACCGTTGATAGAGCGGTATAGACCCTTCTCCAACGCGGCGGGTGCTACGGTGTAGTTGTTAGCGAACTGGTGAGTATTGGCTGCATAGTTATAGCCAGCCTCTATGACGCGCTTGTTGGCCTCTGCCACAAGCGGATTTTTCTTTGCGAACTTCGAGTCGAGGAAGCTCTTTGCATAGTCATCTGGGCGGTTGTACATCCAGAATACGATGCCGAGGGCAAACATATTCTTGCACTTTACCATTGCCTTGTTGTCCATGCCCGAGTCCTTCAATGCCTCCTTTGTCATCGAGGTGATGTCGGGGATTACTACGTTGTAGTCCTGGAGGTTGAGCTCGGCGATAGGATCCATAGTCTTGAAGCCAGCCTTCTTGATGTTGTCCTCGGTGAGGGTGTCACCGTCGAGGATGACTGTTGCCGATGGCTTCAACCACTTGCGGTTGGCGATGAGTGCTGCGGGGTTCATTGCTACGAGAACATCGCAGTAGTCACCAGGGTTGTCTACGCGTGATGCACCGATGTGTACCTGGAAGCCAGAGACACCTGCAACCGTACCCTGGGGTGCGCGAATCTCGGCAGGGTAGTCGGGGAAGGTAGAGATACCGTTACCCAAGAGTGCCGACGTGTCCGAAAAGAGTGTACCGGTGAGCTGCATGCCGTCACCTGAGTCACCTGAAAAACGGATTACCACATCCTGCAACTGCTGTACATTTACATTGTCCATTGTTGTGAAGTTTGTAGTTTTATGTTATTAGTATATTGTTTAATTCACAGCCAATTAGGCGTGCCTATCTCATAGCACACCATAATTTCATACAAATATAATAAAAATTGTGATAGGGTGTATCAAAAAAGTGAAATATTTTTTGGTAATGATGGGTTGAACGGTTTTTTCATTCGGGCGGAGCGGAGCTTCTTGGTCGGGGTTGGGCGCTTCGCTTGATTAAAATTTAAGGAGCTTTAGCTCCGCCCGATTAAGGGAGCTTTGCTCCCGCCCGATTAAGGGCGACAGCCCGCCCGATAAAGGAGCTTTAGCTCCGCCCGAACAGAACGAACAAGCGAACAAGCGAACAGCGCGAACACCCCTGTTCGCGTGTTCGCAGTGTTCGCAGTGTTCGCAGCGTTCGTTCGTTCGGAAACCCTATGTCAGCGAACGAACGAACGCTACTCACTGCGCACTATTGCTCCCTACACTGATACTCACTCACAAAGCATGCGCGACGTTTGTTTTGTCGTTCAGTCACACGCCCCATACGTTGAGTGAACTATGAAACTAACGTATGCGCACTGCGCCATCAATTAGCTCTTAAATGCCAAGTAAAGAGCTAATTATATATCAATATAAATGATATCATGGTCAATTTATTGACTATGGTATACGCCGCCCCTATCTATATAATTATATATATAGATTAACCCTCGGTGGCGGCTATATAGCTATGCTATATCATATTTATATTGTTGTATATCAGTGTGATACCATTGGTGTATTGGAGCGTTGATGCAGCTCCGTTAGTGGACTATTGCCACTACAAATATACAACATTTTAGGGGCAATATCAAGTATTTTAACAAATATTTTTTCTACTTTTGATAGAAAGTCGAGTAACGCAGTAACGCGAGTAACGCAGTAACAGGGGTGTTACCATGCGTTACCAATGTTACTAACGTTACTAATGTTACTAACGTTACTAATGTTACTAATGTTACTAATGTTACCAGCGTTACTACTAAGCCAAAAGAGAAGCAAGCTCTGCTTGCGCCCTCAAAGCGAAGCGCCCGACCAAGGGCGTCAGCCCGCCCTCCCAAGCAGGCATCGCCTGCGCCCAACCAAGCGAAGCGCCCCCTAATACTCCTAATTGATGCGCCCCACCCGCTACATCTTTGCTTTTTCAACTTTTTTTACTACCTTTGTACGATTATTATACATGCGCGCTGGCGTGCGCGTGGCGTACAGCTTATAACCTACGGCAAAACAAAAACAGAGATATATGATTCAGAAGATTGAACAGCTATTAAGCGAAATCGAGGCCTTTCAGCCTGCTACGGCTGCCGATGTTGAGGCCTTCCGCATCAAGATTCTTGGTAAGAAGGGTGAGCTTGGAGCCCTTATGGAGGAGTTCAAGAGTGTGCCTTCGGAGCAGAAGCGCGAGCTTGGTCAGCGCCTAAACCACCTCAAGACGGTAGCCACCGAGCGCATCAACACCCTCAAGGAGGAGTTGGTGAATGCTGCGGCGATGAGCGCCTCGAAGATTGACGATATGACACGTCCAGGTACCAACGAGCAGGTGGGCTCGCGTCACCCTATATCATTGGTTAAGAATGAGATTGTTGGCATCTTCGCGCGTCTCGGCTATACCGTTGCTGATGGTCCCGAGATTGAGGACGACTGGCATGTATTCTCGGCACTCAACTTCCCTCCCGAGCACCCAGCACGCGATATGCAGGATACCTTCTTCATTGAGCAGAACCCCGATGTAGTACTCCGCACCCACACCTCGTCTATTCAGGTGCGCACCATGGAGCGTCAGAAGCCACCTATCCGTGTGATATGCCCTGGTCGTGTATTCCGTAACGAGGCTATATCATACCGTGCACACTGCATCTTCCACCAGATTGAGGGTCTCTACATAGACCGCAACGTCTCGTTTGCCGACATGAAGCAGTCGTTGCTATACTTCGCCAAGGAGCTCTTCGGCGAGCAGGCACAGATACGCATGCGCCCATCATACTTCCCCTTCACCGAGCCATCTGCCGAGGTTGACGTATCGTGCTCGATATGTGGCGGTAAGGGCTGTGGCGTATGTAAGGGCACTGGCTGGCTCGAGATTATGGGTTGTGGCATGGTAGACCCCAACGTTCTCAAGTCCAACAACATAGACCCCAACGAGTTCTCGGGCTTCGCCTTTGGTATGGGTATTGAGCGTATTGCTATGCTCAAGTATGGCGTTGGCGACCTTCGTCTATACTTCGAGAACGATGTGCGCTTCCTCAACCAGTTCGAGTCGGCATTGTAGTGCCGCGAGGCGGATGTTGAGTGGTAGTGTCGTTTAATAGGTTGTGGTACTATGCGTAATATCGTTGCGATACTATGTATGCTCCTCACGACGGTGACACTCGCCGCGCAGGAGAGGGTGGAGGGTAGAGATACCCTCTATCGCGCTGTGCCCGACTCTCTACGCCGCACATATAGCCATACGGAGGCGGTGCGTCTGCTCTCCATCGAGCGTGATACGCTTGCCGCACGGCAGATATGGAGCGACATCCTTGCCGAGGATGACGACTACGCCCCTGCGCACTACTACATGAGCATGAGCAGCAGGCATAGTGACGATGTGAGCAAGGAGCATGCACGTCGCGCCTTTGTTGCCGACTCGTCGAATAAGTGGTATGTAAGAAACTACGCCACACATCTGCTATCTAACTATGATTATAAGGGTGCTCTGCCCGTATATCGTCGTCTGTTATCACTCGATAAGCAGGACATATCAAACTACTACGGCCTCGCCTACCTCTACAACATAAACCTGATGCCCTACTCTGCTATCTCGGTGCTCGACTCGGCAGATATGCGTCTTGGTCGTAACGCTCATACCTCGGCATTAAAGCAGCAGTTGTTGTTGAACACGCGTCAATATGAGCGTGCTATCGAGGAGGGTCGTCGTTATATTGAGGAGCTCCCCTACGACATAGAGGCACACAACAACTTGGCCCATAGCTACGAGGCCGCAGGAGAGGACTCCATGGCTCTTGTAACCTACGAGCGTGCGCTACTCATCGACTCTACCGATGTGCGCACCATAAACAACCTCTCGGCGTACCATGCGCGTCATAGCAATACGGAGCGCATGTTGGACTACGACCTTATGCTCATGCGTAGTGACGACATGAGTGTTGACGAGAAGTTACACCATCTGAACTACTACACCTCGGACAACCACTTCTATGCCACCTACTACTTCCGCATAGGCTCTCTGATACAGGCTCTTACGCTCATGTATCCCGATAACCGCGATGTCGTAGACCTCTACGCCATGCACCTCCTTACGGCGGGTGAGCAGCAGCAGGCACTCGACTATCTACGTCGTCATCTCGACGATGCCACGGTGGGTGCTGCCGACTACATATCTGTGATGCAACTCGAGCACTTCTTGAAGCAGGACGAGTTGCTCTTTAGCGACCTTGCGCGGGCGTTGGAGCTCTACCCTACCGACTTCGACCTACTCACCTTTGCGGGCTTTGTCTTCGGCGATAAGGGCGATGCACGACGCGCCATAGATACCTTTAGGCGCTCTCTTGCCATAGCCGAGGATGACGAGCAGCGCAGCACGCTGTGGGGCTATATAGGCGATGTGTACCACGAGGAGGGTAACGACAGGCGCGCCTTTGCCGCCTACGATAAGGCGTTGGCATACAATCCCGACAATGTTCTGGTATTGAATAACTATGCTTACTTCCTCTCGCTCAAGGATAGGGATTTGGAGCGAGCACTAACCATGTCGGCACGCGCCATATATCTCGAGAAGGATAACAGCTCCTATCTCGATACCCACGCCTGGGTGCTACACCGCTTGGGTCGTAACGACGAGGCCAAGAGCTTCATGCGTCAGGCACTATCGTTAGGCACACAGCGCGATGCCAACCTCTTCATGCACTATGGCGATATCCTCTGGGCGTTAGGCGAGCACTTCCTTGCCGAGACCTATTGGGATAAGGCCGTAGACAATGGCTACGATGCCGAGGAGATGGAGCGTCACAAGGAGGAGATAATGAAACGTAAATAGATATAGGCATGAGACGAGAACTACACCTAATAGCTACTACCCTACTATTTCTCTTTGCGTTACTGCCCATGAGCGCCTCGGCACAGCGTCGTCAGTCCGATGTCGATGCACAGCGACAGCGTGTCAATAGCTTGGGCAAGGAGCTTGTCGAGTCGGACAAGCGGGTTCAGGCGATATCGAAGGAGAGGAGCTCGGCATCACGTCGTGTGCAGGAGCTCAACCGCCAGATAAACCTGCGTAGCTCCTACATTGCCGAGACGGAGTATGAGCTTGAGCTTGTCGAGGAGGAGATTCTATACCTTACGCACTCCATAGACTCTTTGGAGGTGGCCTTCGAGCAGAGTCGTAGCCAGTATGCCGAGATGGTACGCCAAGCATACCGCATGCGTAGACGCAACACATACGCCTCGTACCTATTCTCGTCATCCTCGTTGGAGGAGCTCTCTCGACGTATGGCCGATGTTGAGCGCATCGCCGAGAGGTATAGGGATGTAGCCTATTTGGCGCGACAGCAGCGCGATGAGTTAGGGTTGTTGCGTGAGATGCTCGAGACGCGACGCTATGAGTTGGACTCTATTGGTGTGTCGTTGAGTAACGAGCGTCGTGCTCTTCAGAGTGACCGTAACGAGGCCAATAGTACATACGTTCAGCTTACCGAGCGTGAGCGTGCCGCCTTGGACGAACAGAAGGCTACGCAGAGACGCTATGATGAGGCCTCTGCCGAGCTCGAGCGCATCCTCGCGGAGAACACCGTGGGTAGCTCCTTCTCGTCGAATACGCGCGGTCTAAAGCTTCCTATCGAGGGTGGCAAGGTAAGACCTTTGCAGGCAAATATGATTGAGATTAGTGGTCGTCGTGGCTCCGCAGTGCGCTGTGTTGAGGCGGGTACGGTGGGTGAAATTACCCAGTCGACGGGAGACCTCTATATCGTGAAGATTGCTCACGGTAAGGATTTCTTTACCATATATACCCACGTCAGCCAGGTATGTGTCAAGGTGGGTCAGCGTGTCGAGGAGAATGAGAAGATTGGTACTGCGGGCGTCTTTGTAGACTACGACAATAGCGAACGCTCGTTCATCCAGTTCATGGTTCATAACCACCGTACTGGTGAGCTCGAGGAGGTTATGAAGTTCTTCAGTAAAAAGTAAATAGAGATGATACACTTCTTTAATCAGGATTGTAACTACCTGCCTACCAATCGCCTAAAGCTCCGCCGCTGGATTCAGGAGGTGGTGCGCCGTGAGGGTTACGAGGCGGGTGATATCAACTATATATTCTGCTCGTCGGAGTACCACCGACAGCTGAACCGCGACTTTTTGGGCCACGACTACTATACCGATGTCATCACCTTCGAGGATCGCGAGAGTAGGGTAGGCGAGGGCGTTGTTGCAGGTGAGGTCTATATTGATGTCGCCACGGTTGAGGATAATGCCGACATATATAATGCTCTGCCTATCAACGAGATGCGACGTGTTATTGTGCATGGCGCTCTCCACTTGTGTGGCCACCTCGATAAGTCGCCTACGGCAGCGCGTCAGATGCGCCGCCTGGAGAATAGATACCTTAAACTACTTCGCGAGGAGATACTATGAGCCTCAGTTACGACATAGTTGTCATCGGTGCTGGCCATGCAGGCTGCGAGGCGGCCTCTGCTGCAGCACGCCTCGGGTCACGCACGCTGCTCATCACTATCGACATGGATAAGATTGCTGCCATGTCGTGCAATCCTGCCGTGGGTGGTGTTGCCAAGGGTCAGATAGTCAGAGAGATAGATGCCTTGGGTGGTATGATGGGACGTATTACCGATATGTCTGCCATCCAGTTCCGCATGCTCAACCGCTCGAAGGGTGCTGCCATGTGGAGTCCTCGTGCGCAGTGCGACAAGGCCGAGTTTTCGCGCCTGTGGCGTCGCACCCTCGAGAATACGCCTAATCTCTATTTGTGGCAGGATTCGGTCGTCGACATACTCTTTACTCGCGACGAGGCGAAAACGCGTGTAAGGGGCGTTAAAACGCGAATGGGCGTGGTTATAGAGTGCAGTAGGGTAGTGCTCACCGCAGGCACCTTCCTCGAGGGTGTCATGCACTGTGGCGAGCAGAGTGCCGAGGGTGGCCGTGCTGGCGATGAGGCGGCACATGGCATAACTGCACGCCTTGTGGAGCTTGGCTTCGAGGCTGGCTGCATGAAGACGGGTACCCCTGCACGCCTTGATGCCCGCACCATAAACTTCGACGCACTGGAGGTCCAAGAGGGCGATGCAGAGCCTTCAAAATTCTCATACGATGCTGATACAGAGGCTGTTAAGCATCAGCTACCATGCTTCATGGTCTACACCTCGGAGCGTGTTCACGATATACTGCGCACGGGTTTCTCGCGCTCGCCACTCTTCAATGGAACAATATCGGGCATAGGCCCTCGCTACTGTCCAAGCATCGAGGATAAGTTGCGCACATTTGCCGATAAGAGCCAACATCAGCTCTTCCTCGAGCCCGAGGGTCGCAACACCAATGAGTACTACCTCAATGGCTTCTCGTCATCACTGCCCTACGAAGTGCAGTTGGAGGCCCTGCATGCAATTTCGGGTCTTGAGAATGTCCATGTGTATCGTCCTGGCTACGCTATCGAGTACGACTACTTCCCACCCACGCAGCTCCACCACTCGCTCGAGACAAAGCTCGTCGAGGGACTCTACTTTGCTGGTCAGGTCAACGGCACTACGGGTTATGAGGAGGCGGCAGCGCAGGGTCTTATGGCGGGTATCAATGCCCATCGCTCGCTTCGTGGTGAGGAGGCTATCACTCTTTCGCGCGATGAGGCATATATTGGTGTCCTCATTGATGACCTTGTGACCAAGGGTGTCGACGAGCCATACCGCATGTTCACCTCGCGTGCCGAGTATCGAATACTCCTTCGTCAGGACAATGCCGACCAGCGGTTGACGCCTCTCGGCTATAAAATTGGTCTTGTGTCGGAGGAGAAGTACCAAAATTTGCTCAAAAAAAATGCGGCCGTAGAATCGCTTATTTCTTTCCTCCGTGGACAGTCAGTCAAAATAGGCGAAATTGACGACTATTTAATTTCGGTAGGTGAGGAGCCTTTGTCGCAAGGTCGAAAGCTCTACGATATGGTTTTGCGCAGTGGTGTGACGCTCGAGGCGTTGAGTAGGGTAGTGCCAAAGTTGGAGCGTTTCATATCGTCGAACAGCCTATCGAAGGAGGTTACGGACCAGGCAGAGATACAGATTAAGTATCGCGGCTATATCGAGAGGGAGCGATATTTTGCCGAGAAGATGCACCGTTTGGAGAGTATCTCTATCCCTCACGAGTTTGATTTCAATGCCCTTCAGTCGCTGACTATCGAGGCACGCCAGAAGTTGAGTCGCATACGTCCTGCAACATTGGGTCAGGCAAGCCGTATTCCGGGTGTCTCGCCAGCCGATATTAATGTGCTTTTAATCAAGTTTGGCAGGTAGGTTACCCTCTTTTTCGTCATATTTATTATATGAGGCTGAATAAAAAGTGTATTTTGTCGTTATGCTCGCCCTCAAAATGCTCATTTACGCCAAGTAAACTCCGCTTTTTCAGGCTTCGCATGCCTAAAACTACATCTTTTTCTTCAACCTCCTAACAAATTGGGGATGCTAA
>JAFVSV010000064.1 GCA_017503575.1 Alistipes sp.
AACGTATAGGAAATACGCCAAGTATCTCCTATCCAGCCCAATTTCATGTCGAGGCCACATCTAACCCCTTCTGACAACAAATTGGTTGCGGTGATACCGAGTCATCTGCGACGCCTCAAGCCAAAGAACGAATAGGAAATACGCCAAGTATCTCCTATCCAGCCCAATTTCATGTCGAGGCCACATCTAACCCCTTCTGACAACAAATTAATTTGCTGTGATACTGAGTCATCTGCGACGCCTCAATCCAAAGAACGAATAGGAAATACGCCAAGTATCTCCTATCCAGCCCAATCTCATGTCGAGGCCACATCTAACCCCTTCTAACAACAAATTGGTTGCGGTGAAGAGGCGGCAGATGCTGTGCTTTAATCAAAGCTAATTCGAGAAGGTGAGCGTCGCGCCATCCGAGTCGATGGTAATAGGCGTTGAGCGGTCGACATTACCCGCAAGGATACGCTTCGACAGAGTGTTGACAACCTCGCGCTGAATGGCTCGCTTGATGGGTCGTGCACCATAGATAGGGTCGAAGCCCACATCTGCAATATGGCGACGTGCCTCGGCAGTATAGTTAAGCTCGATGCCATTATCGCGCAACATACGCTGCACCTCGCGAAGCTGAATGTCGACAATCTTCTCGACAGAGCCCCTATCAAGCGGTTCGAACATCACTATCTCGTCGATACGATTTATAAACTCAGGCTTCAACTGCTGCTTCATAAGCTCGATGACTTCCTGCTTTACACCCTCACGGACATCGGCCGAAGGTTCATTGCCCGCCTCGGAGAAGCGCTCCGAGATTATCGACGAGCCGAGGTTTGAAGTCATGATAACGATGGTATTGCGGAAGTCCACCGTACGTCCCTTATTATCCGTAAGACGACCATCGTCGAGCACCTGCAACAAGATATTAAAGATATCGGGGTGCGCCTTCTCAATCTCGTCGAGTAGCACCACAGAGTATGGCTTGCGACGTACAGCCTCGGTAAGCTGGCCACCCTCATCATAGCCCACATATCCCGGAGGGGCTCCCACAAGACGCGATACCGAGTGACGCTCCTGGTACTCCGACATATCTATACGCGTAAGCATCTGATCGTCGTTGAACAAGAACTCGGCGAGGGCCTTGGCAAGCTCTGTCTTACCGACACCCGTGGTGCCGAGGAAGATAAACGAGCCTATGGGGCGACGAGCATCCGAGAGTCCTGCACGCGAGCGACGCACAGCATCCGACACCACCGTGATGGCCTCCTCCTGCCCCACGACCCTACGACGTAGCTCCTCCTCCATATGTAGGAGCTTCTCGCGCTCCGAGGCCAACATACGCTTCACGGGTATTCCCGTCCATCGAGATACAACCTCGGCGATATCCTCCGAGTCTACCTCCTCCTTAATCATCGCTGTATCCGATATTAGGCGTAGCTCCTCCTCGAGCGTAGCGACACGTTTCTCCAACTCAACGATAGTGCCGTAGCGTAGCTCCGCCACACGGCCATAATCTCCTGCGCGCTCCGCCTGTTGCGCCTCAATCTTTGCCTGCTCGATACTCTCCTTTGCTCGCTGCAACTCCGCAAGGCGGTCGCGCTCCGACTGCCACTTAGCTCTGAGCTGCGCACACTCCGACTTACGATCCTCAATCTCGGCATCAAGACGACTGATACGCTCCTTGTCGTTCTCACGACGTATCGCCTCGCGCTCAATCTCCAACTGACGAATATGTCTGTCGAGCTGGTCTATCTCCTCGGGCACCGAGTTCATCTCAAGACGCATATGCGCCGCCGCCTCGTCTATAAGGTCGATGGCCTTATCTGGAAGAAAACGATCCGTGATGTAGCGGTGCGAGAGCTCCACAGAGGCCACTATCGCCTCATCCTTGATACGTACACGGTGGTGGTTCTCGTAGCGCTCCTTGAGGCCACGCATAATAGATATAGCATCCTCCATCGTTGGCTCTGCCACCATCACCTTCTGGAAACGACGCTCAAGAGCCTTGTCGCTCTCGAAGTACTTCTGGTACTCGTCGAGCGTTGTGGCACCTATCGTGCGTAGTTCACCACGCGCCAAGGCGGGCTTCAGGATGTTGGCAGCATCCATAGCGCCATCGCTCTTACCAGCACCGACAAGCGTATGTATCTCATCTATGAAGAGTAGCACGCGCCCCTCCGCCGAGGTCACCTCGCGCACGACGCTCTTTAATCGCTCCTCGAACTCACCCTTATACTTAGCGCCAGCAATAAGAGCACCCATATCGAGCGAGTAGATAACCTTATCTTTGAGGTTTTCGGGTACGTCGCCATCTATAATACGATGGGCAATACCCTCGGCAATAGCCGTCTTACCAACACCTGCCTCACCGACCAATATAGGGTTATTCTTTGTTCGTCGCGATAGTATCTGCAATACACGACGAATCTCCTCATCACGGCCAATCACAGGGTCTAAGCGCCCCGAACGAGCCTCCGCATTTAGGTTTATTGCATACTTGCCGAGGGCATCAAACTCCACCTCCTCGGTCGGCGAGTCTATGGTCTGCCCCTTGCGGAACTCACGTATCGCCTCGAGTAACTGCTCCTCGCTAATGCCTTCGCGACGAAGAATGTCACGCGCCGCGGAACGCTCATGTGCCATGGCCGCAATAAGGTGCTCCACCGAGGCATAGCGATCCGAGAGCTTCGTTGTTATATCCACGGCACGCTGAATGAGTGCCGACGTCTCGCGCGAGAAGTATATATTGTCGTCAGCACCCTCGACACGAGGTAGATGCTTGATGGCCTCGGCCACCTCGCGACGTATAGTCTGAAGGTTACCACCCACACGACCAATAAGATAGCTCGCAACGGAGTTATCGTCGGCAATAGCCGCATCGAGGATATGCAGCGGCTCGAGTGCCTGCTGCTTCTGTTGACGCGCAGTAGCAATCGCGCTCTGCAACAGCTCCTGCGCCTTGATAGTTAGTGTGTTAACGTTCATAATAATTATATTTTATGCTTTCAACACACCCTGCGACAAAACTCCTGCCAATCGACAAAACACGAAATTCTGTCACCACGCAACGACACATCGACACTCCCAACAAGACAAAATGCCCACTCATAATTGTCACCAACGTCAATTTGACATAGGATGACAGACGACACACCAAAGGCAGTGGCTACCTTACGTGTGGCCACTGCCTTATGACGCAGAGTGATACGCTCTCGTTACTGCTCAGCTGCTGGCTGGCGGATGATGATGCGGTCGCTCACCGAGAAACTCTGTGCGCTAAGCGTGGCACTGCGGCCATAGCCCGTGTCGTTTGGCATAATCTTGACAACGATAGCAGACTTATACATCGGAAGCGCACGTGTACCGTCCTCGGCGTCGTACTCATTGATGACCTTGACAATCTCTATCCACTCGTCGATAGGTATAAGGTCGCCATTCTCATCCTCTACCCAGTTGCTGTTCGCCGTGACGAAGACATGGTCAATACCCGTAGAGTTAATAGGGATAACCACCTCGCCACCCTCGGCAGATACAACCATCTGATCCTCCTCGAATGCAATCTTTGGCTCGTCCTTAATGTAATCGCCACCAATAATCCTCTCGCAGCTTGTAGCCACCATTGCGGCCACTACGGCACATACAAAAAATAGTCGTCTCATAATAATATAAATATAAGGTGAAAAATTGCGATTGATTGTTAGTGCAAAATTACACCGATGAGGAGCAATAGCCAAATTTGTGGGTGCGAGATTTTTCCACGAACGACGCCGTAACACACTGATAGTCAATGATATGAAAAATTGATTTTGAGGATTATTTCATAGTGCTGATTATCAATGAGTTACGAATATAACAAAATACATCTTGCCAAAATACAACATATCGACTTAATAATCAGCGAATTGCAAATCGGGGGGGGTGATGAAATTAGGGATATAGAGGAGTTGTACTACAATATATCGGTTTCTACTTATCCTCAACATTAAACCCTATGGGCTTTCGGGCGGGTGTCGCAGGCTTTATAGAGAGGGCGGCAATAGCTTGGTAGATATTATCAATTTCCTTGCGCATATCTTCTGATAGGTCGTTTATCGCCTCCATATTCTCCTCGTCGTTACGCTCCAAAAGAGCGACCTTCGCGCGTATCTCCGAAAGTTCAGCAGTAACGGTTGTGGTTGTTGCGATATAGTTGCGCATGGCAACAAAGGCGCGCATGATGGCGATACTAACCTTAACTGCCGTTTCGCTCTTCAATACAGCAGAGAGCATTGACACTCCTTGTTCAGTAAAGGCATAGGGATTGCGCCTTAAACCCATAGTTATAGAATTGGACATCACAATTTGTGATTTCCATTTTTCGGTCTCATCACTTGTCAGTTGAAACATAAAATCTGCTGGAAAGCGCTCTAAATTACGTTTCACTGCTTGGTTTAGTGCACTTGTAGTCACACCATATAGCTCGGCCAAATCTCTGTCGAGCATCACGCGCTCACCTCGAATCTCGTATATCTTATTTTGTATAACTTGTAACTCCATAATTAAGACCGGGATATTATTCACACAAATATACAAAATTATTTGCTATGAACAAAATAAAAGACCATGGGTTATACGCATGATATTAAGGTGGCGCATTAACGACGCTATCACAACAAATTAATTTTTGATTAGACGGCTGCAGATGTGGGGCATCGCAAAAGAAGAGACCTCGGGATAGTACACGAAGTACAGCCCGAGGTCTCTTACTTTTTGCAATGTGCCACAGATGCGGCCTTATCATAACTAATTTGTTGTCAGAAGGTAGTAGATGCAACGCTCGGCAAAAAAGATGCGGATGGGCTGTACTTGGAGTACTGCCCATTCGCATCTATTTTTGTTAGCGGCAGCAGATGCTGCCTTATCACAACAAATTAATTATCGGCGGGGCTTAATATTAAGCTTCACAGGCTTAATCATATTCTCTGGGAGAAGGATTGTGTCAAGCTCCTCCTTTGTAAGAATACCCTCCTCAAGTACGATATCGTATACGCGACCACCTGTTGCCATAGCCTTCTTAGCAATCTTTGTAGAGTTCTTATAGCCAATGATTGGGTTGAGAGCTGTTACGATACCGAAGCTATCCTGAACATACTTGCGGCACTGCTCCTCGTTAGCCTTGATGCCATCTACGCAGTTTACGCGGAGGGTGTCGAAGCCATTCATCATGATCTCTGCAGACTCGAAGCAGCACTGAGCCATTGTAGGCTCCATAGCGTTGAGCTCCATCTGAGCCTCCTGGCCACACATAGCTACGCAAGCGTCGTTACCGATAACCTTGTAGCAAATCTGGTTCATCACCTCAGGGATAACGGGGTTCACCTTACCTGGCATGATTGAAGAGCCTGGCTGACGTGCTGGGAGGTCGAACTCATGGAGACCGCAACGAGGACCTGATGCCAAGAGGCGGAGGTCGTTACATATCTTGTTGAGTTTGACAGCCACGCGGCGAAGAGCCGATGAGTAGCCCACCATACATGATGTATCAGATGTAGCAGCCACGAGGTCCTCTGCGAGCTTGATATCCCAGCCCGTAATCTGGCGAAGGGCGGCGATACACTTCTCAGAGTAGCCTGGCTCTGAGCATATACCTGTACCGATAGCGGTAGCACCCATGTTTACTGTTAGGAACTCCTCAGCGGCGAACTCGAGGTTCTTACGCTCCTCCTTGAGAATCTGAGCGAAGGCGCCGAATGTCTGACCGAGAGTCATAGGCACTGCGTCCTCAAGCTGAGTACGACCCATCTTGATGATGTGGGCAAACTCCTTTGCCTTCTTCTCGAATGACTCGATAAGGGCGTTGTAGTGCTTCATGAACACCTGATGTGTAGCGTAGAGGCCGAGGTGGATACCGCAGGGGTACGCGTCGTTTGTCGACTGTGAGCAGTTAACGTGGTCGTTAGGCGAGCAGTACTGATACTCACCAGCCTCGTGACCCATAATCTGGAGGGCGCGGTTAGCAATAACCTCGTTAGCGTTCATGTTGGTAGTTGTACCAGCGCCACCCTGAATCATGTCGCATGGGAACTGGTCGTGGTGCTGACCCTGCATAATCTCGAGGCAAGCCTTTGAGATACCGTCAAACTGAGCATCTGTCAAGAGGCCGAGCTGGTGGTTAGCCTCAGCAGCTGCAAGCTTTGTGATAGCAAGACCGTTGATGAATAGAGGGTAGTCCGAAAGGTGGAAGCGGCTGATAGGGAAGTTCTCAATACCGCGCAAAGTCTGCACACCATAAAGAGCCTCAACGGGCACCTGCATCTCACCAATAAGATCACTCTCAAGACGAGTTTTACCTGAAAAATTAGTAGCCATAATAGGTTGTTTTAGTTGTATAATTGTTATTGTTTAGAATTATCACACAATGATACATTATACAAAGGTATAAAATAATTCACAAACTCGTATTCAAAAGTCGAAATTTATTTTTCCTCCTTTCCACAAAGTGTAGAAAACATCGCCCTACGGATATGGTATCTTTGCACTGTGGCGCATCTGCCACGACGTCAAATAAATTCAAAAAAATATGAGAAAAGCAACTATCGTGGTGGCCATAATTGCCACCATTGCCGCTATTGTTTGCGGCTTTACCACCGTACATTTATATGGTGAAAATCAGCGCCTTGAGCGCAACCAACACTCATTGTTTAGCGATGTCGAGTTCTATCAAACGCGAGCTGGCGAGTCGGCAGCCTCGGTCGAGGCGCTGGAGCTCGAACTTGATGAGTTTCGCGAGCACCGCGCCGCAGATATCGAGCGCATCAAGGCGTTAGACATACGGTTGCGCCGTGCCGAGAGTTATGCGATGAGTGCCACCGAGAGCCACTATGAAGCGACGCTACCACTACGCGACACTATCATCATTCGTGACACCATCCGTGACACAGTGCGCATATTCGAGGGTGGTGATAGGTGGAGTAAGATACGCGGTATCATCAATGTAGATAGCATCGCCTATACGCTACATAGCGTTGACACTCTATATCAGGTTGTGCACCGCGTGCCACGCAGGTTCTGGTTTATACGCTACGGCACCAAGGCTATACGCCAGGAGATAGTATCGTCGAACCCTCACACACAGCTCGTCTATACCGAGTATATAGAGCTACCGCGCCGACGACGTAGATAGTACTTCGGCTATTTATAAGGCAAATATGGGTATATATCAAAATTTTTACTATCTTTGCGTGTTATATAGATATTAGGTATGGAGCGAGTAGCGATATTTCCAGGGTCATTCGACCCCTTCACGCGAGGCCATGAGGCCGTCGTTGAGGAGGCCTTGCGTCTCTTCGACAGGGTTGTCATCGCCATAGGCCATAACCCCGCCAAGCGCGGCATGCTCGATGTGGCGTCGCGCAAGCGTCTTATAGAGAGGGTCTACGAGGGTGATAGCCGTGTGGAGGTGTCGGTATACACCACGCTCACGGGCGACGAGGCACGACGTGTGGGCGCCACGACGATGATACGCAGCGTGCGTAACGCCGCCGACTTCGACTATGAGCGTACGATGGACCATGCCAACCGTGCTATATTTCCCGAGCTTCGCACCGTAGTGGTCATAGCCCCTGCTGAGGTGGAGCACATATCGTCGTCACTCGTGCGTGAGCTTCACGCCTTTGGTCACGACACCCGAGCACTACTCCCCGAGGGTATTAGCTTGGAAGATTACCTTGAGAATACAAACAACTAAAACCCAATAGAATATGCAGTTTACAGCAGAGATGATTGCCGGACTACTTGGCGGCGATATTGTTGGCGACAAGGGCGCAACAGTATCTACCGTTTCATCTATCGACGGCGGCAAAGCGGGCTCTCTCGCCTACCTTACTAACCCAGCATACGAGCAGTATCTATACACCACCGAGGCTACTATCGTCCTCGTGGACAAGACCTTCGAGCCCAAGCAGGAGGTAAAAACGACACTTATCAAGGTAGAGAACGTGGGTCAGTGCGTGCTCAACCTCCTTGAGATGTACAACGCCACACGTCCTCGTAAGACGGGCATCTCGAAGCTTGCCTCTATCAACGAGGCTGCCCAGATGGGCGAGAACTGCTACGTTGGCGACTTCACCGTTATCGAGGCGGGTGCCAAGATTGGCGACAATGTGCAGTTATACCCACAGTGCTACGTTGGCGACAATGTCGTTATCGGCGAGGGCACGAAGATATACCCAGGCGTTAAGATTTACGAGGGTTGTGTGATTGGCAAAAACTGTATCCTTCACTCGGGCGTTGTCATCGGCGCCGACGGCTTCGGCTTCGCTCCCAAGGAGGATGGCACCTTTGCAAAGATACCACAGCTCGGCAACGTAATCATCGAGGATAACGTAGAGCTTGGCGCTAACACATGTATTGACCGCGCAAAGACCGACTCTACAATCATACGTTCGGGTGTCAAGCTCGACAACCTCATCCAGATAGGTCACAACGTAGAGATTGGCGCAAATACCGTCATGTCGGCGCAGGTGGGCATCGCTGGCACCTCGAAGGTGGGCAGCAACTGCTTCGTGGCAGGCCAGGTGGGCATTGCCGACCATGTTACCATCGGCAACCGTGTGAAGATTGGCTCGAAGTCGGGTATCGACAAGAATGTCGCTGACGACGAGATACGCTTCGGCTACCCTGCCCTTCCAGGCATGCAGTACCACCGTTCGTTTGCCATCTTCCGCCAGCTCCCAGATATGTCAACGAAGCTACGCGAGATGGAAAAGCGCATAGCAAAACTCGAGGAGTAAACCCCTTTTAGCGTGACAGAGAGCATCCGCATAATGGGCATCGACCCAGGCACCAACTATATGGGCTATGGCGTCATCGAGATTCGTGACGGCAAGCCCGTGGCATTGGTTCTCGGCGAAATAGACATGCACAAGATTAAGGATGCTCACCAGAAGCTACGCTACATCTTCGAACGCGTGCGCAACCTTACGGAGACCTACCGCCCCACGGAGGTTGCCTTCGAGTCGCCATTCTTCGGCACGAACGTGCAGTCGATGCTCAAGCTCGGCCGAGCACAGGGCGTTGCCATAGCCGCGGTGTTGAGTGTCGAGGGCGATATATGTATCGAGGAGTACGCCCCCTCACGCATAAAGCAGGCTATCACAGGTCGTGGCCAGGCTACCAAGGAGCAGGTGGCGACGATGATAAACTCGATACTCGGCACCGACTACAAGCCACGCAAGCTCGACGCTACGGATGGCATGGCTGTGGCGTTGTGTCACTGGTTTACGTCGAGTAACGTGCTGACGCGCGCAACAGCGGGCGATAGACGCAAGGGGCTTGGTGGCGACAGCAAGGCGCGTAAGGGGAGTTCATCGTGGGAGAGCTTCGTGAAATCCAACCCCGATAGGGTCAAGAGACAATAAACTAACGACATAGGCGTTATATAGGTATAACTATCAATATCGAGTAGTATATGAAGCAACTATTTGCAATCATCGGCTGTGCGATGCTCGTAGTGGCATGCGGCGTGCAGAGGAAGAGCGAAAAAAGCAACGACGAGGCGAAAGCGACGCAGCAAGAGAGCGTTGCGAAGATGGCAAAAACAGCCTCAGAGGAGCCCTCTGCCACGAAGAGCATCACTATTAGCGGTGACCTCGCATGGTTCAAGGAGGGGTACGCACATCTATTTGAGGGCAGAGATGCCGAGGTTACACTGCGCATCGACAAGAGTCGTCAGGTGACCGCAGCGCTCGACGACAACTGGTCATTTAGCGCAGAGATAGAGGCGCTTGAGGGTGAGTTTATCATCGTAGCTCTTGGCAATGAGAATATCGAACGTCTCATAAGCGAGGGCAACGACATGCACATCACAACCGATGCCGAGGGTACTATCAGCGTCGAGGGTTCAACGCTATACGACAAGATGATCAAGTATCAGGATGAGGCGACCATGAGGATTGAGGCTATATATGCTGCCACAAGCGAGGAGGATATGGAGAGACTATACAATGAGTTTATGGACTACATGTATACCTTCATCCTCGAGAACAGCGATAATGGCCTATCACTCTTCGCCCTATCCACATATATGAACTTCGGTGGTGATGCCGATAAGGGTGCCGAGCTATTCGCAAAGATTGACAAGAAGTTTGCAAACCTCGAAACATATAAGGCAATGAGCAACACGATGACAGGCGCCGATATTGTTGACCTTCGCCTACCAAATACCGAGGGTGAGATTGTCAGCGTTACGGAGATCTACAAGAGCGGCAAGTGGGTACTCATCGACTTCTGGGCAACATGGTGCGGTCCTTGTCGTGGCGAGATACCACACCTCGTTGCAGCATACGAGAAGTTCGCGCCTATGGGCCTTGAGATATACGGCGTGAGCTTCGATAGAAAGGGCACCGAGGAGAGGTGGAAGAGTTTTATCAAGGAGAACAATATGACATGGATTAATGTCTGGGGTACGGGCGATGACGGCTCATGGGCTGCAGGCAAGGCTTACGGCGTCAGCGGCATTCCCGCCAATTTCCTATACTCACCCGATGGCAAGCTTGTTGCCAAGAATCTCCGTGGCGAGGATGTCGATAGAATCCTCTCGGAAAATATCAAGTAGACAACAAAACAAACCTAAAACCTTATAACTATGAAAAAAGTATTTGCACTATTGTGTGGCGTTATGGCTCTCGGTATGAGCTACGCCGCAACACCCGAGAACAACTCATCTATTGATGTTGGAGACAAATATGTGGATATCGAGCTTGCAACAGCTGATGGCGAAGTAGTAGCCGTTTCGGACCTCCTTGCCGAGGGCAAATGGGTACTTATCGACTTCTGGGCTACATGGTGTGGTCCTTGCCGTGGCGAGATACCACACCTCGTTGCAGCATACGAGAAGTTCGCACCTAAGGGCTTCGAGATCTACGGAGTATCGCTCTGCGGCCCTGGTCGCGAGGAGGCATGGAAGAGCTTTGTCGAGGAGAACAATATGACATGGACAAATGTGTGGGGCTACAACGCTAACCGCCAGTGTCCAGCAGCCGACGCCTATGGCGTTGAGTATATTCCCTCGAACTACCTCGTATCGCCCAATGGCGAGATTGTAGCCACAGGCCTTCGCGGCGAGGATATCGAGACAACACTCGCAAAGTATATCAAGTAGATATAACGCGCTATAAGCAAAAGAGGCTGAATAAAAAGTGTATTTTGTCGTTATGCTCGCCCTCAAAATGCTCATTTACGCCGAGTAAACTCCGCTTTTTCGGGCTTCGCATGCCTAAAACTACATCTTTTTCTTCAACCTCCTAAAAATTGGGGACGACTAAAATACTTTTTAGTCATCCCCTTTTTTGTTCAATGAGAAATGAGGAATTAGCAGAGAGAAGTTAGCAATGTTTTTCTACATTAATATTTGGAAATGTCGATTATTATATCGAACTTTGTATTAGAATTTCCTAATTTTTCAATAACAACTACTATGAAAAAGCTGAACAAACCTGCTATTTTGGTTGTTGACATGCTCAACGACTTTGTTTATGGGGCACTTACATGTGACCGCGGTAAGGCTATTGTTCCGGCTACGGCGCACCTTCTTGATGCAGCACGCAAAGCCGGTGTCCCTGTCATCTTCTGTAACGATGCCCACATCAAGGGTATTGACCGCGAGCTCACCATTTGGGGAGACCACGCCATTGCGGGCACGCCTGGTGCCGAGGTAATTCCCGAGCTCAATCTCTCGGAGTGCGACTACGTCGTGCCTAAGCGCCGTTATAGTGGTTTCTTCCAGACAGACCTCGACATCCTACTCCGCGAGTTAGGCGTAAAGACCGTTGTGATGACAGGCCTCCACGCCCACATGTGCGTACGCCACACCTCAGCAGATGCCTTCTCATTGGGCTACGATGTTGTCGTTGCCAAGGAGGCAACAGACTCATTTACCGAGGAGGACTACATCGGTGGCTTGGCATATCTTAAGACATGCTATGGCGCTGACGCCTACACGAACGAGGAGCTTATTGCGATGTTCTAATTCTGCGACAATATTAATAAGATGGGGGGGTAACTAAAAAGTATTTTAGCCATCCCCTTCATTTTGTTAGGAGGTTGAAGAAAAAGATGTAGTTTTAGGCATGCGAAGCCCGAAAAAGCGGAGTTTACTCAGCGTAAATGAGCATTTTGAGGGCGAGCATAACGACAAAATAGACTTTTTATTCAGCCTCCTCTTGTTTGCAGTATCTACCTCTTAAGAAACGCCGTAACGACGCGTCTTTGGCGGCTATGCACCTCGCGCTCGACAATGCCCGTAAGGACATCAGCGGCATCATCGTGCTTATTAGCCTTGAAGAGGCGTCGATAGGTCGTAAGGTTTGTATAGAACTCGGGCCAACGGAGATTCCACCCACGCGGCATGCGTATATTATGCAACACCGTAGCCGAGTTAGATAGTATTCGTGCCTCCTTATTAGCACTCTGGTGAAACCACTCGATGCGCACCGTGGGCGTCAAGCGTTGCAACGAGCGCGCAAAGCCTCGGCCACCATTATTACTCTCGACCACAGCCTCGCGTATATCGTTACGCACAAGCATCTCCGAGACCATACGTTCGCTAATGTCCATAGCCTCCTGCGTATGTGCAACATCCGTGACATATATAACACCGTCGGTATCCACCACATAGGCTACCGAGCATAGGTAGTCACCGCCACCATCTGCCGTGTCGGTGTAGCAGGCACGACGCACAATATCGCGGGGCAGAGTATCGTACTCGGCAAAGCCATCGCCATATAAGAGTCCCTCGCGTGCCGTTGGATGTCCCTGATACATAGCCTCAAAGCGCACGGGGTCGAGGCGTCTCTTACTCTCCAGAAGAGCCACACTATGCTGCTCTGGCCATAGCGCCTCACCCCTCTCGCGTGGGTCAATCTCCGTGGGTGGCGAACTCTTGACAGCCTCGAAGTTGAGGTATAGCCACTCGTCGGGCTCCACAGCGTCGATATCACTCCACCGCTCGAGCATTCGCACACGCTCCGTAGCCATAAGCTTGCCTATGAGATCCTCCTCATGCCAGCGAGTAAAGACAATAATCTCGCGCGAGGTGTTGTGCATGCGTGTGCGCACCACCGAGGTATACCACTCCCAGCAGTTCTGTCTAATGAGGGGCGACTGTGCCTCCATTGCATCCTTATAGAGGTCATCAAGGATGAAGCAGTCTACGCGGTTACCCGTCAACGAGCCCTCGCGACCTACCGACAGCAACTCTCCCCTATGGTCGATAATCTCCACTTGGTCAGAGGTGCGTATGTAGCCTGCTGGCTTCGTACCCTGCTTGATGGTCGTAGCAGGAAATATAGCGCCATACTCGCGCGACTCAATGATGCGTTGCACGCGGCGGTTGAAGCGCGAGGCGAGAGTTCCCGAGTAGGAGGCTATGGCGATACGCGTGTCGGGGTCGAGGCCTAACATGTAGGCGGGAAGAAGCGTTGTGGCACCTACGCTCTTGCCATGCTGAGGTGGCACCGAGACAATGAGCTTGCGAATGCGTCCACGAGCATACAGCTCAAGGATGCGATAGTAGGTACGGTGAAATGGTGTGATGTCGAGGAAGGGGTATACCTCCCCCGCAAAGTGCTCGAAGGAGCACGTCGAAATGTCGTGTTGCATATTAAAGGGTAGAGATGAAAGATAAAGATGAAAGAGGGGTTACAACCTCCTCATTCTAAAATAGTAATTCCGTAAGCTCGCGAAACGAGAAGTCGTTCATGCGCTCCTCGCCACCGACAGAGGTCGAAAACTCCCACCACACGGGGATAAGAGCCGTTACGGGGCGGAAACAACGCCCCTCGGTGGGTTGTTGGTCACGTCGAATAAAGAGCGTGCATGTTAGGCGACACTCGACGTCGCCATGTGTAAGGTCGATACTACCAGAGAAGTACTCCTTACCGCCGATTGCAGCCATCAGACGGTTGCCAACCTCGCGATAAATAGACATAGAAATCTCATACATTGCTGATTTATTGAATAAAAAGTTGATAAATAATTTGCAAAGTCAGGTAAATTGCTTAACTTTGTAGTGCAAATATACGTTCAAATATTTACTTTGTCAATAGTTTGATACAAAATTTTAATATAAAACTTTCTGATATGAATACCGTAGGTGAACGATTAAGACTTATACGCCAGCAGCTCGAAATGACGCAAGAGCAACTTGCACAGCGACTTGGCATAGGAAAAGCGGCTCTCTCAATGATAGAGACGGGCAAGGCAAACCTCTCGATGCGAAACAAAAATATCTTGGTTCAAGATTTTAATGTCAACCCCGAATGGATAGATACAGGTCACGGCCCGATGTTTAATGCAGAGCCCAACATGACGCCATACAGCCACCGCACCGACAAGTCGCTACCACTGCAGAGCGTACCCCTCTACTCGA
>JAFVSV010000065.1 GCA_017503575.1 Alistipes sp.
AGTTAACTTATTGGGACACAGTATTTTTAATGTGTCGTGGAACTTCTTGCCCTTTTTCTCGACAGGGTTTTAATTGTTAACAAAAGCGCAGCGATGCAGAACGAGATATACAACGATATGTGGCAGGAGTGCTTGGCAAAGCTCAGCGCCTCGATTACCGAGGAGGAGATTGTCAAGTGGTTCAAGCCTATTCGCCCCATCGACTTTGATGGCTCGAACTTGCGTCTGCGTGTGCCCAACGAGAGCTTCGTGGCGAGCATCGAGAAGCGCTACCTGCGCATCCTCCGCCCAATAATTACGGAGCTCTATGGTGCCGATACCAAGCTACACTATGCCGTGCCCCGTCGTCAGCCACAGGTGACAACCGACGTGACGGCTATCCCGCAGTATAGTCAGCCTACCGACACTGCAAATATAAAAAATCCTTTTGTAATTCCGGGTCTTCGTCGAATAATGTTTGACCCACAGCTCAACATTAATTACACCTTCGAGAACCATATCGAGGGTGAGTGCAACCGCTTGGCTCGTTCGGCAGGTATGGCTGTGGCAGTAACACCTGGTAACAATGCCTTCAACCCGCTATACATCTATGGCGACTCGGGACTTGGCAAGACACATATAGTGCAGGCCATAGGCCATGAGGTGCGCCAGCGTCATCCCGAGCTTCAGGTACTGTACGTCTCGATGAACAAGTTCCAGGCGCAGTTCCAGACAGCCTATAAGAATGGCGAGATTACAGACTTCATACAGTTCTACCAGATGGTGGACGTCCTCATAATCGACGATATTCAGGAGCTTACGGGTAAGACAGGAACGCAGAATGCATTCTTCAACATATTCAACCACCTGCAGCTCGCTGGTAAGCAGCTAATCCTAACATCGGATAAGCCTCCCGTGGAGCTTAAGGATATCGAGCAGCGTCTGCTGACACGTTTCAAGTGGGGCCTTTCGGCATACCTCAGCGTGCCCGACTACGAGACTAAGGTGAAGATTATCCGTGCCAAGGCACAGCGCTTGGGTGCTACAATCCCAGAGGATGTCGTAGCATACCTTGCGGATAACATCTCGGCGAACGTGCGTGAGATTGAGGGCGCCCTATCGTCACTCATCGCCAACGCCTCGTTCCTCGGCCGTAAGATTACAATATCATTGGCCAAAGATATCCTCAAGGTGTATGTCAAGCTTACGCAGCGCGAGATAACCATCGAGAACATCGTCAAGATAGTATGCGACTACTACTCCATAGAGCTCGATACCTTTAACTCGGCCAAGCGTACACGCGACGTAGCGCAGGCTCGTCAGGTTGCAATGTACCTTGCTAAGCAGCATACTAAGGCGCCACTTACGGTCATCGGCTCGTCAATAGGTGGCCGTAACCATGCAACGGTGCTCCATAGCTGCAAGGCTGTTGCCGACATGATGGATACCGACAAGCAGTTCAAGATGCAGATTGATGAGATTGAACGCATCGTACTCGGCAAGCGATAATTTGTTGTGATAAGCCGCATGTTGCAGCATAGCCCAAGAAATAGACTACCACGGAATAGTACACGAAGTACAGCCCGTGGTACTCTTTTTTTTGCGATATGCCACATCTCACGGCTTCTGACAACAAACCCGCTCGTTCAAATAGCAATATCGGTGGGCGGTATCTGGGCAAGAGAGGAGAGAGTATAATGAAAATTTTTTGTAATAGCCATATTGGCATACAATAAAAAAATTGGGCAAACTGCGCGTTTGCCCAATTTTGATGTGACTACCACCAATGAGGGTGGAGTCAACTGATATGTTACTTTGCTTACTCTGCAACCACTGCAGCCTCAGCAGGCTCAGTAACCTCAGTAGTCTCAGTAGCCTCGGCCTTCTCCTCTACTGCCTTGGGTGCTGCGGGAGTGCTAATTACTTTAACATTACCGTAGATAGGCTTTGTAGCGTTCAAACCATCGTTGAGGAATGCTACGAAGCCGCCGACATTGGTGTCGTAGCCGCGAGGACCTGCAAGCACTGTCTCGCCATCAGGTGAAAGAATGATATATCCTGGCTGTGCATTCACACCCCAACGGTCAGCAGCGAGTTTTGCGTTCTTTGTACCAAGACGCTGGCCATCGTCAGCCTTGTTGTTATCGTCAACATAGAGAGCGCAGATTACAAACTCATTCTCAAGCTTTGGCAATACCTGGTCGTCGCTCCAAACGTATGTCTCCATCTCACGGCAGTTGTTACATGCGTGACCTGTTACATCAACGAAGATAGGCTTATTGAGCTTTGTAGCCTCCTCGATAGCCTCGTCAAGGTCGAAGTGACCAGGAAGGTTATGTGGAAGGTGTAGGAACTCGGCATACTTGCGACCAGCGTTCACATTCTTAACGCTACCATCAATCTGGTAGTCCTGAGTGCTCATTGGTGGAATGTAGCCAGAGATACCCTTAAGAGGTGCGCCGAACATACCTGGGATGAGGTATACTACGAATGAGAATACACCAATTGCCAATGTGAGGCGGAATACAGATATCTTCTCAACCTTATCGTCGTGAGCAAACTGAATCTTGCCCAAGAGGTAGAAGCCGAGCAATGTGAATGTCACAATCCAGATAGCGAGGTAGATCTCACGGTCGAGCAAGCCCCAGTGCATTGTCTGGTCTGCGGTCATCAAGAACTTCAAACCGAGGGCGATCTCGATGAAACCGAGAACAACCTTTACAGAGTTCAACCAACCACCGCTCTTTGGCAAGTTCTTCAACAATGAGGGGAACCATGCAAGGAGTGTAAATGGAAGAGCAAATGCGATAGCAAATGCGGCCATAGTAAAGATAGGCATCCAGATGTTACCACCCGATGTTGAGCTGATGATAACGCTACCTACGATAGGACCAGTACATGAGAACGATACCAATACGAGGGTAAGCGCCATGAAGAAGATACCGATAAGACCACCCTTATCTGCACCTGCGTCACTCTTGTTAACGAGCTTCGAAGGCATGGTAATCTCGAATGCACCAAAGAACGATGCTGCAAATACCATGAAGATAGCGAAGAAGATAAGGTTAGGAATCCAGTGCGTACCAATCACGTTGAACACATCAGCAGCCGCGTTAGTGCCAAATACGTTAGATAGGATTACCAATGCTGCGATAGGCAATACATAGAGTGCAATGATGAAGAAACCATACATCAATGCGCGGAAACGGCCCTGTGCAGGTGTCTGTGAACCCTTAACGAAGAATGATACGGTCATAGGAACCATTGGGAATACGCATGGTGTGAGCAATGCCGCAAAGCCCCAGAGGATAGCCTCGAGGAGTGAGCCCCAGTCGAGCTCCTTGCTATCGCTGCTGCCAGTCTTCTTACCCAATGTGATGTCAAACTCGAACTTTGCCTCACTGATGGTAACCTCACCCTTGAGCTGGTCACCACGCTCACTTACGAAGGGCTTAGTCTTGAGTACTACCCAACCATCCTTGATGCCTGAGTTCTTGTCGTCAAAAACTATGTCCTCTCTGTCGACGCAGTTAATCTTAGCCTGCTTAATGAGCTTCTTAAGGTTCTGGTCGCCAAACTCTGCCTGCATCTCATTGACGTTGCGTGTGAAGGTAAGGGTAAAACCACTCTCCTCCTTCTGCTCCTCAGTCTCGGTTGCAGGGATTACAATCTTTGCTATCTCAGCGCTGAGCATCCAACCATTAGTAGGCATTACGATAGTGAATGTCGATGGGTTGTTGGTGCACTGGTTAGTCTCGTTTGTACAGATGGTTGCCTGCACGAAACCTGTTACAGTCTGACCAGGGTTAGCCTTGATCTTCTGTACATAGGTAGCACGCTGGTAGTAGATCATTGATGTAGAGCCATCGCTGTCGAGGTGCTCTACGGGAGTAAGAGGCTCGGTCATAGCACCCTCGAGCGAAACAACACCCTCTTCCTCACCGTCGAACGCGAAGTAGGGTGCCGAGAATGCGCTCATAGCATAGCCGTGGTAGCCCTGCTCGATTGTCGCATCAAATGTGATGGTGAAGATGCCCTCCTCCTCGGTCTCCTCTGCGGTGATAACCCACTCTACGGGAGACTTCTCATTCTCATTAACCACCTGTGCGGTAGTCTTCTTGCTCTCCTCTTGCGCAAATGCTGCGAATGGTAACACGAGCGCTAATGGAAGCATCAAAAGATTAAAAAGTTTTTTCATAAAAATAGAAGTTTGTATTGTAATTGATTATTGTTTATTTCTATCTATTAACGAATCCATGCGTCAAATTCACTAATTATCGAGCCGATTATCGTGGTTGGAGTAACCTTGGATTCTGGTATCTCAATAGTAAATGTCGCTGGGTTGCTTGTGCATTGTTGTGTATTGTTTGTACAGATGGTCGCCTGAATAAAACCTGTTACCGTCTGACCAGGCTTAGCCTGTATCCTCTGTACATATATAGCATTATGATAGTATATCAGACTAATATCGCCGTATTCGGTAATATCCTCCGTTGGGGTCAAAGGCTCTACCATAGGCCCAATAAGAGAAATCTCCGCGTCAAAGTCAAAATATGGAGCAGAGAAGTCATTCATGGCGTAACCATGGTATCCATCCTCGATAGTTGCATTAAACATGATGTCGTAAACACCCTCCTCGTCGCACTCCCATGCGGTGATTTCCCAGCTTATTGGAGAGTCTGCCCATTCATTAACTACGGTGCCAGTGGTATGTTTGTTATCGGTTTGTGCAGATGCCACCCATGGCAATGATATTGCCAAAATGATGATACATATATTATAAAACCTCTTCATAATAGCTATTGTTAATGATAAACACTCTACTCATCTATATTCTCGCTATCGTCCATCGCTGCGAAGTGCTCGGCTTCGAGGGCTATCGCATCTTCGGTACGGCCATCCCACACCTTGTATCGTGATGGTGATACGCCTACGCGCTGCTTGAAGTACTTGCCAAAGAAGGATTGCGATGCGAAGTTGAGCTTCGTGGCTATCTCCTGGATGCTTAATCCCGAGTACTTCAACAGACGCTTTGCCTCGTATACCACAGCCTCGTCGATAAGTTTCGAGGCGTTACGGCCGCTCTTCTTCTTGAGGATTAGCGATAGATACTTTGGCGTGATGCCCATCTTCGAGGCGTAGAACTCCACGCTACGCTCCGTGCTACAATGCTCACGCAATAGGTCGAGGAAGCGGTTGAAGAGCTCGTCAGTACGGTTGCTCACCGAACCGTTGCCAGGAAGACTATGCTGCTGCAAGATGCCCATGACGTAGTGGAACATCGCCGCAAAGAGCGAGCTTATAATCTTCTCGCGGTTGGGCGTTGGGGCGTAGTCGCACAATACCGAGCGCATGAGCTTCGATATATCGTGGATGTAGGCTGCCTCCTGTGGCTCAACTTGTACGCATGGCTCATCGAGAAATCCGTGGTATATTGATATGAGATCCTGCGTGTCGACATGTATGCTGTTGAGATACTGTCGCGAGTAGGTAATCATATATCCCGACGAGCGTATCGAGGCCTTTACCTGCTCGATTACGGTGTTCTCGTTGAATATGAACAATGTGTTGGGGCGCAACTCATGCAGCTTGCCATTAATCTTAATCTTAGCAGTGCCACTCACTGTTACACCAATAGAGACACCTTGAATGAGTGCTGTTAGGTCGTCTAACTCACGAAACATAACCAACGGAGTGATTACCATATCCTCCGAGTAGTATGCCGTCTCGAATCGAGATTTCAACTTCTCGATAGAGGCTCTCTTTATGCCATCCTGCTTCATCTATTTATAATTTAAGCCATAGTCAACGACTATGCTATATTCCGTATTATCGTTGTGGGGCTCTTATAACTGCCCATCCTCCATCACCTTTTAGCTACGCACCTTCAGCGCTCCGGGTAGACAGCGCACATACATCGGGAAGTCTGGCCCTGGCTGTCCATCGACATCCGTCATCTCGTGACCCTCGGCGTCTATCTCTACAAGCGTGCTGCGTAGGTGGTGTATCGCCTTGGGCTTGCCTCTGAAGAGGTGACGCACCATGTTTACGCAGGTCGTGATAGGGTTGCGGCGCTCGAGTACCATGACATCGAAGAGCCCATCATCGACCTTGGCACCTGGCGCCAGGCGGAAGCGTCCCGCCGTCTCGCCATTGAAGACCAGAAACATCAGCGTGTCGGCATCAAACTCCTTGTCATCAATCTTCACCTTTAGCTTTATGCTGTGCATCGTTATAAGGTCCTTAAGACCAACCCAAACGTATGCTAACTTGCCGTAGCGGTGCTTCGCCTTGTCGGATGTCTGCTGCGATGTTGTGGTCAGCACACCAAAGCTGAGGACGTTGACAAAGTATCTGCCGTTGACCTCGCCGCAATCTACGCGGTGCTCCTTGCCTTGGGCAATCATGCGCGCTGCCTTGACATGATCCTTCGGCATGCCCAGAGCGCCAGCAAAGTCGTTTGCCGTACCCGCTGGGATTATGCCTATGGCGGGGTCGATGCCTTTTGCACGCATTTGGTTGACCACATAGTTGATGGTGCCATCACCACCGCATATCACCACCAAGTCGATATCCTCATAGCCATCGAATGGGTTATCTACAAAGTCGATAAGCTTAGGCGTTGCCTCGATGCCTGCGTTTGTGAACTCAGCCACAATGCGGTCGAGCCTCTTGGCAATCTTGCCCTTGCCAGCCTTGACATTGTATAGTATTAACCCCTTCATTCTGTTTTCTCGGTATTAGCTCTCGTAATGTTTCTCGGTATTAACGCTCGTTCTCCCCCCCCCTCGTTCTACTCCTCCTTAAATTCATCGGAGCACTCAATGCGATACTTCTCGCCATTAGCATATATGAAGTAGTATCTCCAGCCTAACTCCCTCTCACAGCGCTGTGCTAACTCAAGAGCGCCACCCTCCGAGCCCATTGCCATAAACATCGTAGCTGCGGCATCGGCTTCGGCGCAGGTGGGAGCTATGACAGTTGCCGATAGCAGTGCACTCACAACGCTACGTCCCGTGCGTGGATCAATGGTGTGCGTCACCTTCTCGCCCTCGTCGGTATAGTAGAAGCGTCGGTAGTTACCCGATGTGGCCAAGCCGCAATCGCTGATGCGTAGTATCTTCTCGTATGAGTCCATCGCTACGTTACCATCGTATGGTGTCTCGATAGCTATCGACCATGGCTCGCCCTTGTCGTTTACACCCTTGCATCGTATCTCTCCGCCAATATTTACGAGGTACTCCTCGATGCCCATTGCCTCAAGCTCCTCTGCTACGAGGTCTACGGTGTAGCCCTTGGCTATCGAGTTGAAATCGAGCTGCACACGCCTATCGCTACGGATGAGCTTGCCATCCTTGACGCTTATCTTGTCGAAGCCAACAAACTGAAGTAACGAATCGATGTTGGGCTCGCTATCTTCGTTGTTGCCACCAGCAAATCCCCAAGCCTCGGTGAGTGGCTTGATGGTTATGTCGTAGACTCCATCGCTAAGCTCGGTGAAGCGACCAGCAATCTCGATGTTTCGCTCTATGTGCTTGTCGAGTTCGTCGGTTTCGCCGCAGTTGATGCGCGATAGAAGCGAGGTTTCGTCGAATATAGACATCGAGGCTTTTGCCTCCTTGTCTATGCTCTCCACGAGGTCGTATATCACATCCTCGCCCTTGTCGGTATTACACTTCACCATCGCGAATGTGCCCAGGGCCTCGCTGTTTGTCGTGATGTATTGCATCTTTGGCTCTGGCTTGCACGCCGATAGCGTTAGAGCCATAAGTAGCGACAATAGTGGCGATATGTGAGATTTAGCGAACATTAATTCAATAGTAATATATTAGCCTACAAAGGTAGTAAAAAAATCCAATTTTAGGCTAAAGAGGTACTATTTTTTTTAATTATAGGTAAGATGGTCTCTGTTGAGGGTGTTGTCGTCCTATGCGGTCAATGGCTGCTGTGGATAAATTGACCACTATATTTATCAAAGCGACTAATGGCTCCTCGCGTGATTATGCGAGATAATGGCCATTTGATGTGGTGGCTGCGAAGAGATGTTATAGTGGTGTTTGTTGTCATGTATTTGTACTATATGGTTGTTGTAATAGCTATTTAGTGTTGTTGTGTGAAGATAAAATGGTTGATTGTTTGCTACATGAGGTCTCGGTGCAATCTGATAGAAGAGTATTCTTTTGGCATCATGAAATAACATTTTGTGATTTTTTGTATTTCATCTTGCAAAAACTCCTCTTTTTCTTAGAAAAAGCCTTTGCTGTTAACGAAATTTATCGTACCTTTGCCGCACGCTCCGGCAGGATCAAGGTAAGGGTGATCTGTCGTGGAGTGGAACCAGGGGCGTACTCCTCGGGAAAGAGAGTGGGAGGCGCACCATAAAACCTTAATTTTTATGTATTTGACACCTGAAAAGAAGCAGGAGTTGTTTGGCCAGTACGGCAAGTCTACAACCGACACAGGTTCACCCGAGAGCCAGATCGCGTTATTCACCTACCGTATCAACCACCTTACCGAGCACATGAAGAGCAACCGTCACG
>JAFVSV010000066.1 GCA_017503575.1 Alistipes sp.
ACATTCCATTCGGGGCAATGATTGAGAGGTCGCAGATGACCCCTTATCACAAAAATTAGTTTAGTGAGGGAAGGAACGAATAATCCTTACCATAATGTAGATGCTGCTCAATATAGTTGGCAGGATAGCTTATCTTAACATCTACAACATTACCGGCATCATCGGTAACAAGCTCGTACTCGGGATTAACGAAACCGCCATAAGGCTCAATGTTAAGAGCATTGTTACGTGCAATAACCTCAGCGTGGATAGCTGGGTCTACAACAACAGCATAGTCCTCAACCAAAGCACGGCAAGCCTCATAGTCACCCTCAGACTTGATGCGCTGCACCTCGCAGAGAAGCTCTCCAAAGAGCTCACGCAGACGCTCAAAGTCGTTTACAACGACATAGTGCTTACCATCCTTCTCCACAAGCTCGATAACATTCTCCGCCTTACCCTTCTCGTAGCACCACTCAGCAATAAGCTTACGATTACGCATATGAGACTCCTCTACATTCTTACCAGGCTCGATACGTGATAGCTGAGTCATCATACCGTTCATGATATACTTGCTATACTGCGCCCAAGCTACATCCAATGTTGGGATAAGACCAATCTCGATAAGCTTCTCGTCGCCAAGATAGTAGAGAGCAAAGAGGTCGGCACGTGCCTCCTCCAATGTAGATGAGTAGGTACGAAGCTCATCGCCCTTAGTACCAGGAGCAAGCTGACCCGAGCCGTGGCCAAGGCACTCGTGAAGGTCGGTGTGGAGGTCATCGCTGAGCTTACCCCACTTAGCCATACGCTCACGATCCTCCTCACGGAGTACGAAGTCCTCGGTAAAGCCGTTACCCTGAGATGCCTTATCATAGGCATAGGTGATATTGTCTATGGTAACCGACTTAGAGCCATGCTCCTTACGAATCCAGTCTGCATTAGGAAGGTTGATACCGATGGCTGTTGCAGGGTAGCAATCGCCACCAAGCATAGCTACGGTGATAACCTTAGCCGATACGCCCTTAACCTCCTCCTTGCGATATGCAGGGTTGATAGGAGCGTTATCCTCGAACCACTGTGCATTGGCAGCCATAATCTCGGTACGGTGGCAAGCCTCCTCGTCGCGGAAATTAACTACCGACTCCCACGATGCCTTACGGCCAAGAGGATCACCATAGTTCTCGATAAAGCCATTTACGAAATCTACATTCGAGGCTGTATCCTTAACCCAAAGAACGCTATAATCGTCGAAATCCTTCAAATCGCCCGTGTTGTAGTACTTGATAAGAGCCTCAATGGTTGCCTTCTGCTCACCCTTAGCTACCGTGGCAGCCTTCTCCAACCAATATACAATCTGCTCAATAGCTGGCGAGTACATACCACCTACCTTCCACACCTTCTCGACAATCTTACCATTCTCATCGCGCATAAGCTTCGAGTTAAGGCCATACGATATAGGCTCAGGATTATTGGCATCGGCAGCAACCATACCTGCATAGAATGCCTCAACCTCCTCTTGTGATACACCCTCATAGTAGTTGTTAGCCGAGGCCTTGACAACATC
>JAFVSV010000067.1 GCA_017503575.1 Alistipes sp.
CCCTTAATCGGGCGGGAGCAAAGCTCCCTTAGTCGGGCGGAGCTGAAGCTCCTTGACATTTATCAAGCGAAGCGCCCGATGAAGCGAAGCGCCCGAAAAAGCGAAGCGCCCGACCAAGGGCGTCAGCCCGCCCTATGAAGCGTCGCTAATGCGCCGCTATCACAGCAAGGCAATTTGTTGTCAGAGTGGTGCAGTAGTAGCGCTGACATGAAAATGCTCTGGATGGATAGTACTTGGAGTACATTCCATTCAGAGCATTGATTGAAGCGTCGCTAATGCGCCGCTATCACAACAAATTTTTTGTTAGGGGCCGCAATCGACCCCTTATCACAACAAATTTACTTTGTGGCGCTCTCCAAACGCTTCATCATCACAAACATGAAGAGTGCTGAGAGCAAGCAGAGTACTACGAATACTGCCCATACTGACCACAATGGGAGACCTGCCCAGAGGAAACCACCTACTGATACGAGGAAGTTACCGATAGCAGTAGCCACGAACCAGCCACCCATCATCATACCCTTGTACTTTGGAGGTGCTACCTTAGATACGAATGAGATACCCATTGGCGAGAGAAGAAGCTCTGCGAAGGTCAATACAAGGTAAGTGACAATCAACCAATATGGTGATGTACGAGTCTGTTCCTTGGTTGTGTCGGCGATAGCGGTGATGGTAGCCTCAGCCTCGGCAATCTTTGCCACCTCAGCATCGGCAGCCTTAACAGCGGCCTCAGCCTCGTCGACAAGCTTCTTGTTGTCGGCAACAGCCTCCTCAGAGCCATGACCCTGCTCGTAGAGACTAACAGCTACGTCGTAGCTATTCTTAACAGAGGCGTAGCGTGCGGTAGCCTCCTGCTGTGCTGCAACAGCAGCATCCTTACCAAGGATGACAACCTCTGCATTGTATGTATCGTAGAAGACTGGCTTGGTCTTCTCGTTGAGCTTACCCATGAAGTCCTGAGCAGCCTTAACATCCTTCAACTCTGTAACATCCTTAATATCCTTCAAAGCCTCTGCCGTAGCTGCATCCTTGCTACACAATGCAGCGTACTGCTGTGCCTTATCGAATGCAATAGCGCGCTGCTGCTCCTCTGGAGTGTTTAGGTTTGTTGAGCCGAACGCCATGATAACGAAGCCGATAGCGGCAACCAACATACCGTAAGCAATCTTACGAGGTGCTGATGGCTCCTTACCCTTCTTTGCCAAGGCACCGAAGATAGCCATTGACACTGGGGTGAGGGCTACAACGTAGAATGGGTTGAACTGCTGGAAGATAGGTGCGTCAACAGTGGTTACAGCGTCACCAGTGCCAGTAGCACGGTATACGAGGAATGCGAGGATACCTGTTGAGAGGATACCCGAGAAGAGCTTACCCTTAGCGCTCTCGCTCTGGAAGATTGAGAATGCAGCGTATACAGCAACGATGATAAGTGCAAGGTTCCATACGTCGAACAACATAGTGTCGAAGCCCATTGCTGTGGTCTCGGTGAACTCGTCAGCGAAGAATGTGAGGGTCAAACCGTTCTGGTGGAACGCCATCCAGAAGAAGATAACAACTGCGAATACGAGGCACAAAGCGATGATACGCTGCTTGGTCTCGGCAGGTGAGAGGTTATCCTCAACCTTAGCTGCGGTGTTTGCAGCACCCTTCTTACCACCCTCAACGTGGCGGAATGTAGAGCGGAAGACATAGTAGATAGCGATAGAGAGAATCAACGCTGCGCAAGCTACCATGAATGAGAAGTGGTAAGCATCGTTAGATGAGAAGCCGAGCTCGTTCATAGCGTAGTTCTTCATGCCGATAGCTGTCATAGGTGCGAACAACGAACCTACGTTGATAGCCATGTAGAAGAGCGAGAAGCCTGAGTCGCGCTTATCGGCGTACTTGGGGTCGTCATAGAGGTTACCAACCATCACCTGGAGGTTACCCTTGAAGAGACCTGTACCAACGCTGATGAGCACCAACGCTGCCATCATCACAATCATAGCGAACATGTCGCCACCCAACGGGAACGAGAGTAGCAGATAGCCACCAAACATAATCGAGATACCGATAGTAACCATACGGCCGAAGCCAAACTTATCGGCCATGATACCACCTACCAATGGCATGAAGTATACCAAGCCAAGGAAGGTTGAGTAGATGAAGCCTGCGGTACCTGCCTCCAAGCCGAAGTTCTCGCGCAAGAAGAGGGCGAACACCGCCAACATGGTGTAGTAACCAAAGCGCTCACCTGTGTTTGCGAGTGCCAAGGCATAGAGTCCTTTAGGATGTCCTTTGAACATAAAATTTAGTTTTTTTAAGTAATTATTATAGTTTGTTATTTAATTAACATCATACATTGGGCAAATATACGAATAATTTTTGTATCTTTGCTACAAATCAAGCCAAAAAAAAGAATGGATAAACAAAATAAAAGACTCGAAATGGTAGCAGCAGACGATTGGTTGCTACCCGTAGAGGGGGAGATAAACCGGCGTTACGACATGTATGTCAGCCGTTTAGCCAACATCGAGCAGGCGGCAGGGTCTATTGTCGACTATGCCAACGGCCATCGCTATTTTGGCTGGCAACGCGACGAGGCGATGAAGGGTTGGTGGTTCAGAGAGTGGCTCCCCGAGGCCAAGGATGTCTACATCTTCGGCGACTTCAACCACTGGCAGCGCACCGAGCTACGCTTGCAGCGTAACCGCGAGGGTGTATGGAGCATCTTCCTCCCCGACGCGATGTATGCCGAGAGACTTACCGACGGCTCGCTATACAAGATACATGTTCACGGCGAGAATGGCTGGCGCGACCGCATACCCGCCTACGCCAAGCGCGTGGTGCAGGATGACGCCACAAAGAACTACACAGCGCAGTTTGTTATAGAGCGCCCCTACGACTGGAAGCACGACAACTTCAGAGCTCCCAAGGTGGGCGAGTTGCTCATCTACGAGGCACATGTGGGCATGGCCGTGGAGCGCGAGGGTGTGGGCACATATATCGAGTTCCGCGACGATGTGTTGCCACGCATCAAGGAGTTAGGCTACAACGCCGTGCAGCTTATGGCTGTGGCGGAGCACCCCTACTATGGCTCCTTCGGCTATCATGTATCGAGCCTCTTTGCGCCATCGTCACGCTTCGGCACGCCCGACGAGCTACGCTCGCTCATAGACCGCGCCCACGAGCTCGGCATTGCCGTAATCATGGACCTTGTGCATGCACACTATGTCAAGAACTTCGACGAGGGCATCAACGAACTTGACGGCTCGAAGCACCACTACTCGAAGGAGGGCGGCGCAGGCTATCAGCAGTATTGGGACTCGATGATCTTCGACTACGGCAAGCGCGAGGTGGAGCATTTTCTACTATCTAACGTCAAGTACTGGTTGGAGGAGTATCACTTTGATGGCTACCGCTTTGACGGAGTGACGTCGATGCTCTACCACCACCACGGATATGTCGACTTCGACTGCCGCGAGCGCTTCTTCGACGAGGGCGTAAACCGCGATGCAATAGTATACTTAACGCTTGCTAACAAGCTAATACACGACCTGCGCCCCGATGCCATAACCATCGCCGAGGATGTGAGTGGCATGCCTGGCACATGCGTGAAGCCCGACGAGGGCGGCATGGGCTTCGACTACCGTCTCGGCATGGCAATCCCCGACTACTGGATAAAGCTACTCAAGGAGCAGAGCGACGAGGAGTGGAACATCTGGGAGATGTGGTCGGTGATGACAAACCGCCTACCCTCAGTACGCACCGTGGCGTATGCCGAGTCGCACGACCAAGCACTCGTGGGCGACAAGACGATAGCCTTCCGACTCATGGACAAGGAGATGTACTTCTCGATGGATAGAGCATCGGAGAACCTCATCATAGACCGCGGCATGGCGCTACACAAGATGATACGCCTGATGACCATCACCACAGGTGGCGAGGCATATCTCAACTTCATGGGCAACGAGTTTGGCCACCCCGAGTGGATAGACTTCCCACGCGAGGGTAACGGCTGGTCGTACAAGCATGCGCGACGTCAGTGGTCACTTGCCGAGAATGGCTTCCTCAGGTACTCCTATCTCAACGCCTTCGACAAGGCTATGATAGAGGTAGTTAAGGAGTATGGCGTCCTTGCCGATGGCTACCCCTACAACCACATGATGGATGAGCACAACAAGACGATGGTCTACTCACACAAGGGACTTCTCTTCGTGCTCAACTGGCACCCCACAGCATCTATCCCCGACTACGAGCTATGCGTGCCATGGCCGGGTAAGTACACCGTGGCGCTATCGTCGGATGAGAAGCGCTTTGGCGGCCATGAGCGTGCCGACATCACCTCGGAGCACTTCACGACAACACACAAGCGCGACGACGGCAGCGAGTACTACACCATAGCCATATATAACACCTCGCGCACAGCACTTGTACTGAAGCACGAAGAGTAAGATGTACGAGGAGAGAGGCGTTGTCGCATATAGCTGGCGGAGAAGATGTTACCTAAAGCAAGGCGGAACTACTCTCAATTACACACTAAAGACAAAAAAACAAAAAAAACATAAACAATGAAGCGTAACAGAGTAAACCTATTCACGGTGCTTGCTGTGGCGGCGATGACCCTCACGGCATGTGGCACCTCGACACCCAAGGTCGTAGACCATGACGACGACAAGACCTTCGACGGCCCCGAGATTGTCGAGGCATACGAGACCCCCGACGGCAATGCCGCCGAGGCAGACCATATAGTGATATCCAAGGCGTCGCTGACGCTACGCCTCTACGACAAGGGGGGACGTCTCATCGCCAGCTTCCCCGTGGGTGCTGGCCGTAGCTACGGCAATAAGCGCGGTACAGACGACTATGACGATGCCTTCCGTAGCCCCGAGGGTGAGCTTAAGGTGGGACTTATACAGACCGCCGCACACTGGCGTGATGGCGAGCTCGGCCCATGGTTCATACACCTCGACGTGCCCAATATCAACACTATAGGCATCTGCGGCACCAAGAGCCCCGAGGTGGTAGGACTACGCGCCACGACGGGCAACTTCGTCATGCGCAACGACGACCTCGATAGCCTCCGTAACATGATATACCCCAACATGCCTGTCACCGTCATCCCCGCAGAGGGTGACCTACGCGCCGACGGTAAGCTAACCGAGCAGACAGAGACAGAGGCCACAGCGCAGACAGCAGATAAGAGCACACCCGCAGAGCAGAGCAAGAGTGAGAGCAAGGGCGAGAATAAGAGCACACCTAATAGCACGACAAAGAGCGTCGAGAGTGGTACAACAGATGCCAATGGCGACGTATGGCACACCATAGCTAAAGGTGAGTATCTCAGCAACATAGCCAAGAAGTACAACACCACTCTCAAGAGGCTTAAGGAGCTCAACCCAGGCATCGACGTAGACCGCATACGCGAGGGCCAGCGCATCAAGGTATATAGCGCCGCCGACGCCACAACGACAACAGAGCCCACGCCAACAAAGAGTGAGAGCACCACAGCAAACGCTGGCGAGGTGTGGCATACCGTTGTTGAGGGCGACCTCGGAAGTAAGATAGCGAAGAAGTACAACACCACTCTCAAGAGGCTTAAGGAGCTCAACCCCAACAAGGACCTCGACCGCATATACCCAGGTCAGAAGTTGAGGGTGAAGTAAGTGCAAAGCTCTTCAATGGGTGAGGAGCAATTAGCAGAGAACAAATAGCAATGTATGCGGGCGTTGCTCGCAGATAGAGAGAGTTCAGGGAGTTTCAGGGAGACACATAGTTTCTCCTTGAGACTCTTTGTTGTCTCTATTGCGCTTCGCTTAGTCGGGCGGGAGCAGAGTTCCTTAATTTTATCAAGCGAAGCGCCCTAACAAGCGGGCATCACCCGCGCCCGATAAAGCAGGCTTTGCCTGCGCCCTCTCACTCATCCCCCAATGTTCATTGCTCTCTGCTCACTACTAATTGCAATTTGAAGAGCTTGAGCCCACCCATCTTTAATCTCTAATCTTTGAGTTTTCATCTTTTTTTACT
The DNA here is from genome assembly GCA_017503575.1 of Alistipes sp. Taxonomy (GTDB): domain Bacteria; phylum Bacteroidota; class Bacteroidia; order Bacteroidales; family Rikenellaceae; genus Alistipes. The sequence continues at coordinate 6,007 of JAFVSV010000067.1, forward strand.
ATCTTTGCCGCGTTGTGCGTATAAATAGAGGTATGCACATCCGAATGATGATAGAGAAGCTCGCTAAACAGACCGCAATATATGGCATCAGCACGATAGTGGTGAGGCTGCTCAACTACTTGTTGACGCCCTACTACACACGTATCTTCGACGAGGCCACATACGGCATCGTCACCGACATATATGCCCTCATACCCTTCGCCCTTGTGGTGCTATCTATGGGTATGGAGTCGAGCTACTTCCGCTTCACCACGCGTGCCGAGGAGCAAGGGGGTGATGTGGCGCAAGGTAAGCGCAAGGTGTTTGCCACAACATGGGGCGTGACGATGCTCACCGCCACAATCTTCTTCGTTGCTGTATGGCTCCTCAACATGCCTATATCGCGAGCCATGGGTAGCGCATATACGGCACACCCCGAGTATGTACTTATCGTTGCCGCCATCGTCATGGTCGACGTGTGGACGATGATACCCTTCTCGCGCCTCAGGGAGCAGGGTCGCGCCATGCGCTTCGTGATGCTCAAGGCACTCAACATGGTGCTCAACGTATGTCTCGCCATAGGCTTCGGCATGGCGGGACTCTACGACAGTGGCTTCGGCGTGGGATGGGTGCTTGTCGCCAACCTCGTAGCAAGCGTAGTGACCTTCGTGGCAATACTCCCCACAACACAGCGCATAGTACCACGCATAGACAGAGCACTACTAAAGCGCATACTGATATACTCGTTGCCACTGCTTATAAGTGGTGTGGCGGGCACCGCCAACGAGTTTATAGATAGGCAGATGATTAAGTTCTTGACGCCTGGTGGCGAGGCCGTAGCTCTCGCACAGCTCGGCATATATGGTGCCATAGTGAAGATAGCGGTCATCATGACGCTCTTCACACAGATGTACCGTCTTGCCGCCGAGCCATTCTTCCTCGCAGGCTTCAAGAAGGAGGAGTTCAAGGAGGCCAATGCCGCCGCCATGAAGTACTTTATCATAGCATCGGCACTCATCTTCCTGCTCATAACCCTCTTCCGCAATCAGTTTGCATATATCGTCGGCGCGGAGTTCCGCGTGGGTATCGACATACTTCCATTGGTGCTTGTCGCCAACATCCTCGCGGGCATCTGGCTAAACCTATCGTTCTGGTACAAGCGCGAGGAGAAGACCAAGTACGCCATGTATATCACCTTCCTCGGTCTCGCCGTGACCATAGGTCTGAGCTTCGTCATGGTGCCTACGATGGGCTACCGCGGTGCTGCGTGGGTGCGTCTCATCGCTGAGGCAGCAATGGTGGTGTGGAGCTATATCCTTTGCCGCAGACACTACCCCATACCCTACGACCTACGTCGCATGGGCGAATATGTGGCACTCACAGCCATCATATATGTCGCCGCCGAGTATGGCTTCACGGGACTCGCAACAGCACCACGCATGGCACTTAACGTGCTTATGTTGATGGTAGTTGTGGCCTATGCCGTATGGCGCGAGAAGATAGATGTTAAAGCGCTCTTCAGGGGCATAATGAAAAAGATAGGACTATGAAATTCGATTACTTGGTAGGACAGCACGAACTAAAGCGTCGCTTCGTCGAACAGATAGATAACAACCGTGTGAGCCACGCGCAGCTCTTCTGTGGCAAGCAGGGCTACGGCACCTTGGCATTAGCTGTGGCGTATGTACAGTATCTCTTCTGTGAGCACCGCCACGATGGCGACTCGTGTGGTGAGTGCCCCTCGTGTAAGATGGTGGATATGCTCCAGCACCCCGACCTACACCTTGTTTTCCCCGTGAACAAGCGCGACAAGAAGGCGGGCGAGGTTGTCACAAGCGATATGTTTGTCGACAAGTGGAGCCGTCTGTGCTTCGAGAAGGGCGCCATGTTCGATATCGACGAGTGGTACGACCGCCTCGACCTCGGCCCTACGATGAAGGGTATCATATCTGCCAAGGAGTCGGAGAACATCATAAAGAAGCTATCGCTAAAGAGCTTCATGGCGGAGTATAAGGTGGTACTCATCTGGCTCCCCGAGGCGATGAACATAGAGGCTGCCAACAAACTCCTCAAGGTGTTGGAGGAGCCATGGGACAAGACCCTCTTTATCTTAGTCACAGAGCACCCCGAGCAGTTGCTACCCACCATAGTGTCGCGCACGCAACAGGTCGTAGTGCCCCCCATCGAGTATGCCGAGATGGTAGGATTAGCCAATGCCTCGGGCGCCGAGGGCGAGGAGGCAAATGCCATAGCACGCCTCTCACAAGGCTCCATCCTCGAGTTCGAGAAGGTCATCAAGGGCATGGACAAAGAGGCCAACCGCGACTTCTTCGACCAGTTCCGTACGCTCATGCGTCTCTGTTATAGCAGCGACCACCTCAAGCTCATGGCATGGGTCGACGAGATGCTCACCCACACGCGCGAGTGCATGTGCCAGTTCTTCATGCACGCCGAACGCCTCTTCCGCGAGAGCTACATGCTGCACCTCGGTGTACAGGAGGTAAGCTACGTCTGGGGTGAGGAGGCCGACTTCTGCCGTAAGTTCGCACCATACATCGACAGCAAAAATATCGAGCGTCTCATTGCCGAGACCGAACAGGCCCTATACCAGGTGTCGCACAACGGCGCACCACGCATAGTCTTCACACACTATGCCCTCACGGTGAGTAAGATGATTAACAACATAAGCCCCAAGGGCAATAGCTAAGCTATGACAAGCGTTATCCTCCTACTCGGCTCCAACGACAAGGCTGCCGCCGCCATCATCGAGCGCGCCATAGCTGTCGTGGAACTCACCATAGGCGACGTCGTGCGCCGCTCTGGGGAGTACACCTCGGCACCCTACGGCTTCACGGCGGAACGCAGCTTCGTAAACCGCGCCATAGAGGTAGTATGCGACATCGACGCCTATGAGGTGCTGCGCCGCATAAACCTCATCGAGGCACTCATGGGCCGCAACAGGGAGGAGGAGAGACGCATACGCATGGCGCGTGGCGAGCAGTACGCCTCACGACCCATAGACATAGACATCGTCTACTACGGTGACGAGCGTTACGACGATGCACGACTGACCATACCCTACCACTACCTCGACGAGCGTGAGTATGCCCTACGCCCCGTGGTGGAGATAGCACCCGACCGACAACACCCCGCATTGGGACGCACACCCCGCGAGATGTTGGAGACATTAACAAGAGACGACAATAATAACTAACGAGCTGTATATGAAGCATATAACGAAGATATTCGCACTCCTCGCCATTACCACATTGTGCACCGCCTGCTTCAAGGATGAGGTGCAGGGCACGCTGTTAAAGATTGCTGTATACTCACAGGATGATACCGAGAGCGATATAGTGCCCACGACGGCAGACTTCATCGCCTACGCCTTCTATGTCGACAAGGGCGAGAAGTGGATGGTGGCATCGTGGCAAGATGCTATCGACATGAAGATAACCAATGCAGAAAACCCCTCAGAGGTGCTCTCCGGCCCCGATGTCATAGGCACCTTCGACAAGACTGCGGAGTATCAGATATGCCTCGACCTCGATGCGAAGTACACCTCGTTAGTGGTTGTAGACATGACCAATAAGATATACGCCTACCGCGACTACGAGACGCCGATGAACCTTCCGGAGACCCTCACGCAGCTACACCTCTACGCCTGGAAATCGTCGGGAAGCGCGTGCGGCTGGACAACAGTAAAGGTCGAGGAGGAGAGCGCAGAGTAAGGAGAGAGAAGCGGTGAGAGGTGAGAGGTGAGGAGAGAGAAGCGGTGAGGTGCGAGGTGCGAGGAAGGATAAGCAGGCATTGCCTGCTCCCGACCAAGGGCTTTAGCCCACCAGAATAAGAGCTTGCTCCGCCCGATAAGGCAAAGCGCCCGATAAAAGCCTTAAGAGAGCCCTAAAAGCAGATAGAAAAACCAAGATAATGAGCAGACGACACAACATACAGCAACGCATAACCACAGCGCTATCGGCAGTGATAGTGCTCCTCTTCGTGGTGGCGATATTCACCAAGTGTGCCTCGACGATGACACCTACGGGAGGTCCCAAGGATACCATACCGCCAGTGATTGTCTACATGAACCCCGACAACTTCACGACCAATATCGACACGCTGCATCCGCCAAAGATATATGTCGAGTTCGACGAGTATGTGCAGATTAAGGATTTGCAGAAGGAGCTATACACCTCGCCTGCGATGAAGAAGCAGCCCAAGGTGGTACGCCGTGGCCGTGGCATCGAGATAACCATCGTCGACACGCTACGCCCCGACATCACCTACGCCATCAACTTCGGTGCCGCCATACGCGACAACAACGAGGGCAACCCACTGAATGCCATGCGCTATGTCTTCTCTACGGGCGACACCGTAGACTCGATGTACATGTCGGGATATACCGAAGACTCGTATAAGGCCGACTCGGTGAGTAAGTCGTTCATCTACTTCTACGCCAAGGACTCCATAGAGCAACCCCGCGACTGGGACTCTACGATATTCAAGTACAAGCCACAGGTGATAGCGCGTGCCGAGAATAACGGTATCTTCATCGCGCAGAACCTCAAGCCCATAGAGTATCGCGTATACGCCTTTCAGGATACGAACAACAACATGGAGTACGAGCCATCGGTAGACAAGATAGGCTTCATCGACTCCACGTTCAACCCTATGTTCATGCCCGACTTCACCATCTGGTATGACTCGTTACGCCACTACCCCTCGGCAGAGCCACAGCTCTACTTCCGCATGTTCACCGACCGTCGCTTCGTGCGCCAGACGATGACAGCCCACGAGCGCACAGAGCGCCACAAGGCCACGCTATACTTCAGCGCCGAGCATCCACAGGTGCGTAGCATACACTTCGACTCCATCCCCGACGACAAGGTTATCTACGACCCACAGACGCGTGGCCGCGATACCGTAGCACTATGGTTCAACCTCCCCGCCGAGCAGCTCCCCGACACCATACGCGGCGAGATAACCTACTTCAAACACGACTCCATAGGTCGTCTTGTTCCCGTGACCGAGAAGCTACGCCTCGCATGGAAGTACGAGGAGACAAAGGAGGAGCGCAAGGCACGCGAGGAGCTCGAGAAGCAGCGCGAGAAGGCCCTCAAGAATGGCGAGGAGTGGGAAGAGCCCGAGAAGGAGAACCCCTTCAAGGTGCCCCTTGCCACATCAGGCGAGGTGAACAAAGATAAGCATATAGACCTCGAGTTTGCATACCCGCTAACAACATTCGACTCTACACGCATAACGATGCGCCGCATGGTCGAGAGCGACACCATAGGTGAGGCCGTACGCTTCCACTTCGTACACGACACGCTCAACTATCGCAAATACCAGCTGCGTGCCCAGTGGGAGGCGGGCTACAAGTATGAGCTTATGATACCCTCGGGTGTCTTTGGCGATGTGGCACAGCAGCAGAACGACACCATCAAGGCCACATATACTGCCTCAGACCCCGCGAAGTATGCTACGGTGAATGTCAAGGTGCGCACCACGAAGAGCCAAGCACGCTACATCTTGCAGCTCACCAACGCCCAAGGCAAGGCACAAAAGGAGATATTCAACGCCACGGCAGGCGACTATAAGTTCGAGTATGTCTCACCAGGCGATGTCATGCTCCGCGTTGTCGAGGATATGAACGGCAATGGTCGATGGGATAGTGGCGACATGGTAGCACGCCGACAGCCCGAGCGCTCGGAGATAAACAAGAACGAGGAGGGTGTTGAGACAATCACCACAAAGGAGAATTGGGAGTTCGACATCGACGTCGACATGGATAAACTCTTTGCACCTATCACCATGGAGAGCGTCGTCAAGATGCTCAACGACCGCGAGGATGAGCGCCTCAAGAAGGTTGCCAAGGAGCTCGAGGAGAAGCGTAAGAAGGAGCAGCAGCAGGGACACAACCACGGCGGTCAGGGCTCATCGGGCATGGGCTTCGGCGGCATAGGAGGCATGGGAGGCCTCGGTGGTAGCACTGGCGGTGGCGGCCTACGCAGTGGCACAGGAAACATGGGCGGCATGGGCGGCGCCGGTGGCATGGGCGGTAACACGCTACGACGATAGTACATAACAAGCAATAGTTAAGATGAAACAACTACGCAAATATATCATGGCACTCGTTGCCATCCTCGCTACGATGACGCTCACCGCGGAGCGTGCCTCGGCACAGCACACACTCTCGGTGAGTGGCGGTACGGGTGTATCCTTCGCCCGCTTCTACCCCGCCGAGGAGACCAAGCTACAGTGGGGCTCCGAGACCTTCGGCCTATCGTGGCGTTATTATAGCGAACGCCCCCGCTTTGTGGGTGCTGTGGGTATCGACCTCGACTACTTGGAGCGAGGCTTCAACCTCGGATATACCTACACCTCGGAGTGGAAGGGCGAGGGCAACAACAAACACGAGATACGCCACTACCAGTACTACTCGCGTAAGATAAACTCGTTGATGCTACCCTTGGTGTGGCAACCACATGTCTACGCTGCCAAGAACCGCCTGCGCATCTTCATCGAGGCGGCCTTCGTGCTCTCGTACAACATATCGTCGCACTACAGCTACGAGAACGACCGCTACCCTGCGGGCAAGTATGAGTGGAAGGTGCCCCGCGACAACCGTTTTGGCTACGGCTTGGCGGCAGGTGCAGGCTTCAACGTCCTCCTCGGACAGGTGGAGATAGGCTTCAGGGCGCGCTACAACTTCGGCTACTCCGACATCCTCAAGAACCGCAACAAGTACTACTCGAGTTCTACGGATGGCCGTGAAAACCCCTTCTACTACTCGCCACTACGCTCACCCTTGGATAATGTTAATGTCTCAATCACGGTGGGCTGGCGCTTCAACAAGCGTGGCTTCGACGAGTGGTTTGTGAAGCGCGAGAAGCGCGAGCGCAAGCTCAACGACTTCAACTATAGTGGTGCCGTGAACAACCCCTCGGGAGGTAGAGGCGGCGCAGGCCAGCGACGATAACAACGACAACACAAGAGAAGAGATAACGTAAAAGGACGACAATATGGACTCAACAAGACAGCAGAAGATATCACGTCAGATACAGCGTGACATTGCCGAGATACTCCAGAAGGAGCTCTCGGATACGCTTCGTGGCACCCTCGTTACGGTGACTACGGTGCGCGTATCACCCGACTTGGCATACGCCAAGCTATACATCAGCGTCTTCCCCTTCGAGCGTAGTGGCGCTACCCTTGACCTTATCAAGGAGAAGAGCTGGTATGTGCGCAAGCTCCTTGGCCAACGCATACGCAACCAACTTAAGATTGTCCCCGAGTTGGAGTGGTTCATCGACGACTCGTTGGAGTATATCGAGAATATCGACAACCTCCTCAATAAGTAGGACAAAGAGGCGATAGGTAACGCCGCATGGGGTAACAACGTATTAGATGTGAGTATGCTGTGGTTTAAGTTTGCACGCCGATACATGTTTTCGCCGAAGTCACACTCGGTGATAAACATCATCGCCATCGTCAGCGTCATCGCCGTAGCAGTACCTACGGCAGCCACAATCATCCTCCTCGCCATGTTTGGCGGTCTGGATGATACCATACGCAGGATATACTCATCATCGGATGCCGACATGGAGGTCACCTCGCTCAGAGGTCAGACCTTCGATGCGTCGAGCGTCGACATATCGGCCATTGGCGATATCGACGGCGTTGTGGCATACACCACCTACTTGGAGCAGAGTGTGATGATATCCTCTCGTAGCAACCGCATGGCAATCACGCTGCGCGGCGTTGACGAGCACTACTCGGACGTGCTCACCATCGACCGCCACATCGTCGCTGGCAGTAGCCAGAGCCTCGCCATGGGCGACATGGTCGTTGGTGGTACCATCGCCACGACCATACGCACCTACGACATAGGTGCTCCCATAGAGCTATACGCCATGAATCGCAAGCAGCTGTCGACGATACTACCCACGAGTGGCGTCTCGCGACTTAAGACACGCCTTGGTGGTGTGGTGATGGCAAATGCCGAGCTGGATGCCGAGATAGCCCTCATAGGGCTTGGCCGCGCACAGGAGTTGCTCAACCAGGAGGGTCGCATAACACATATCGCCCTCGACATCGCCTCGGAGGAGGATGCTGAGCGTATACGCCGCGAGGTACGACACATCGTAGGCGACGAGTTCGAGGTACTCACTCGCGAGGAGAAGAATGCCTCGATGAATGAGATTATGGAGCTTGAGAAGTTTGCCATAATCCTTATAGGGTGCTTCATAGCCCTTATCGCTGCCTTTGCGATAGTAGGCTCGGTTGTGATGCTCATCACCGAGAAGCGCCGCGACATAGCCACACTGCGCTCCATGGGCGCCGACAGTGGCCTCATACGCCGCATCTTCGTGGGCGAAGGGATGCTCCTCACAATGTGTGGCACTCTCATAGGGTTGCTCATAGGCGTTGGCTTCAGTCTCGTGCAGCAACACTATGGCATAATAAAGATTGAGGGCAACATGGTTGTTGAGAGCTACCCCATAGCCATCAACATTAGCGATATAGTCATCGTAGCACTGATAATGACCATCACCGGATGGCTTATCTCGGAGCTTGCGGTGCGCACTACACTTAAACGATATAGCAACAGTAGCAAATGATACAGTTAAGAAACATAGTAACTCGCCTCTGCGTGGCACTCCTCGCCTGTGCCATTGTCGCGGGCTGTAAGCGTGGTAGGGAGATTCCCGAGGAGGACCTCGTAAACATCTTCCACGACGCCTTTATCGCCAATGCCTACCTTGCGAAGCAGGGTACGGTGAGTGCCGAAGACTCACTACTCATCTACGAGCCTATCCTCGCCAAGTATGGCTATACGGTAGCGGAGTTTCGCAGCACGTTGGAGGAGATATCTATGCGTAAGAGTTCGCGCATTAGCAAGCTCCTCACCCAAGCCAGCGAGCGTCTTGAGGAGGAGGCCGCCATTGAGCGCAAGCGCATCATCGTCCTCGACACCATCGACAATGTCGCCAAGCGAACATATACGCGCACCATATACAGCGACTCGCTCATACATGCTACACGCCTCAAGGATACGACAAAGCTACGCGTCACCATTGGCGATATCATACCAGGTACCTACACCTTGACGTTCGACTACTACATCGACACGCTCGACGAGAACCGTAACTCGCGTATCGAGACCTACCTACTTCAGCATGACACCCTTCAGGTCAAGCGCCACACGCAGATGCTATCGCGCTACCGTGAGGGTAGCTTCTCGCGCCGCTACGATGTTGACACAGTGATGGACGCCCTCTACGTCAACTTCTTCTACCACCCCCGAAACGAGGAGTCCAAGACCCCAGATATCAAGATTACAAACCTTAAGGTTGTGCGTGTCCTGCCCCTTACAACATCGCTCGACAGCCTCTACTTGCAGCACTTCGACATGCGTCTATTCAACATACACAGCGTAATGTGGCATGTCGCCGACACACTACCAGCGCTACAACTACCAGCACTGCCTGTCGATACGCTGCACGAAAATAGAGTGCTATGGCACATGAACGACCCCTTGGAGTGGTACAGGGTGCGTCACGGCCTCGACACCACATGGTACAAGGCACCCACAATACCAACTACTACCGAAAACGAAGATAAAGAGTAAGAGATATGAAACGAAAGATTGTTGTTTTGGGCGGCGGCATCTCGGGCTATGGCTCGGCGATACTCGCCAAGAAGAAGGGCTTTGATGTCTTCCTCACCGACATGGGTAAGATAGCTCCCAAGTTCCGCGAGCGTCTCGACGAGTGGAGTGTCGAGTACGAGGAGGGAGAGCATAGCGAGGAGCGCATCTTGGATGCCAACGAGGTTATTAAGTCACCAGGCATCCCCGATACGGCACCTATCGTGCGTAAGATACGCGAGAGGGGCATCCCCGTAATCTCCGAGATAGAGTTCGCTGGCCGCTATAAGGGCGTTGCCAAGACCATCTGCATCACAGGCTCAAACGGCAAGACCACAACAACATCACTCATCTATAAGATTATGAAGGATGCAGGCCGTAAGGTATCGCTTGGCGGTAACATCGGTGAGAGCTTCGCCTACTCGATTGCCACCGAGAAGTACTTCTGGCACGTCCTTGAGCTCAGCTCCTTCCAACTTGACGGCTGCTATAAGTTTAAGGCCGACGTCGGCGTGCTGATGAACATCACTCCCGACCACCTCGACCGCTACGACTATAAGATGGAGAACTACGCCCGCTCGAAGATGCGCATCACGCAGAACCAGACGAGCGCCGACTGCTTCATCTACTCCGCTGACGACGACTGCACACAGCAGATGTTGCAATCTATGGACTCGGAGCTTCGTGCTCGCCAGTTGCCCTTTGCCATAAATACTGCCATTGCGAGTGGTGATGGTGACGCCATCCTCGAGGGTCATAGCTTCACCGCCACGGTAGGTAAGCGTAGCGTTACTATCGACACACGCAAGATGCAAATCGAGGGCATGCACAACATATATAACGCCATGGCAGCAGCCTTGGCGACTCTTGCCGCAGGCATCGACCCTCGCTCTATAAAGCGCTCCATATACGATTTTGCACCCGTTGAGCATCGCTTGGAGCCCGCAGGCAAGCGCGACGACATAGAGTGGATTAACGACTCGAAGGCTACCAACGTAGACTCTGTATGGTACGCTCTTGAGAGCATGAAGCGCCCCACGGTGTGGATTGCCGGTGGCACGGATAAGGGTAACGACTACACCCCCGTCAAGGAGTTTGCCCGCCGCAAGGTGAAGGCACTCATCTGCATGGGTGTCGACAACGCCAAGCTCATGCGCGAGTTCGACGGCATAGTGCCCATCATACGCAACTGCAATACCTTTGAGGATGCTATGCAGGCGGCACGCGACGTTGCCACGAGTGGCGATACGGTGCTGCTATCACCCGCCTGCGCGAGCTTCGACCTCTTCCGCAACTACGAGGAGCGTGGCCGCATGTTCAAGGCGTGGGTTGCCGATAACGTACTAAACAGGTAGACGACGATGGCCAAGGCTCAAATAGATAGAGATGAGGAGATGATGGATGAGATGCCACAAAGACGTATCAGCGTCTTTGAAGGCGACAGGATGCTGTGGATAATATTCATGGTTCTGCTCGTCGTATCCATACTTGTTGTCTACTCCTCGACGGCAAAGATGGCATACGACGTGTCGTCGACGATGACCACTGCCGACTCGCTACGCCAGCAGATAATGCTGGTAGTATTAGCAGTACCCCTACTATTTGTGGTGCATAAGATTGATTACAAGTATTTTATGCGCTTCACGCCACTGCTCTACTACCTCTTCATACTGCTCACCATTGCCACCTACTTCATAGGTGCTACGACCAATGGCGCAGCACGCTGGATAGCCCTTGGCCCTATACAGTTCCAGCCCTCCGAGGGTCTTAAGATAATGACAATCCTTATGCTTGCTAAGCGTATGGATGGCTTTAAGTCGAACATCAACAAGGTGAACCTACTGCCCACGTCGATACACCTCGGTAACGCAAAGCAGAAGCGCATTCTCAAGGAGAACACATGGCCACTGCTCGGCCCTGTGATTATCTCGTGCGGTGTCATCATGCCAGCACACACCTCCTCGGCAATACTCATCTTCATCACCTCCGTAATCATGCTCTTCATCGGTCGTGTGCGCATCAAGGAGCTCCTTAAGTTCGTTGTAGTCATGGGCGCTGCGGGCATCATACTCCTCACACTATTCTCGGCCGTAGGCATGGGCCGTGGCGATACGGCAGGAGGTCGCTTCTCGGTATGGCTCGAGGAGTGGATGGGTGAAGGCACCGTGGAGTCGATGTACGAGTTGTCGGATACGCAGCGTGCAATGATTGCCATCCACGATGGAGGTCTCCTTGGCGAGGGTGCTGGACAGAGTACCGCCCGAGCCGTTGTCATACACCCAGAAAGCGACTACGCCTACTCCTTCTTCATCTCGGAGTATGGTCTAATCATCGCTCTCATTCTCATGTTCCTCTACCTATGGATATTCTTCCGCTCGATAGAGATATTTAGACGTTGCACGACAGTATTCCCAGGCCTTATGACCTTGGGGTTGGGACTACTCATCACCTGCCAGGCGTTGCTACATATCCTCGTGCAGGTGAACATCATACCCGAGACGGGACAGACCCTGCCGCTCATATCGCGTGGCGGCTCGTCGCTACTCTTCACGACGATAGCCCTCGGTCTGATACTCAGCGTCAGCCGTAAGAGCAATATGGAGAGGGAGACAACTATTAAAGATGACGACGATGAGTGATATACGACTTGATAAGTACCTATGGGCAGTGCGCATCTTCAAGACGCGTAGCGATGCTGCCGACGCCATACGCCAAAACCGCGTATTGGTTAACGACGCCTATGCCAAGCCCTCGCGCGAGGTGAAGGTGGGTGACAGAATATCCGTCCGCCGCGAGAGGATTACATATAGCTATAAGGTTCTCGACTTGGTGTCGAGCCGCCAGCCAGCAAAGAACGTACCTCTCTACTGCCTCAACTGCACGCCGCAGGAGGAGTTAGATAAGCTCAACGTTCCTCACGAGACCATCTTCGTCTTTCGTGACCGCGGCACAGGCCGCCCCACGAAGAAGGAGCGCCGCGATATAGATGCCCTTATGGATGGCTTCTACTTCGATGACGACGCCTTCGATGACGATGATGAGGAATAGACGATAATTCAGAATAAAATACAATAAAAGCTTGAGATTATGGAATACGATTTTAGAGCCATTGAGCCGAAATGGCAGAAGAAGTGGCAGGAGGATGGCACCTACCGTGTAGATGTAGATGCCTCACGCCCCAAGTTCTACGTTCTCGACATGTTCCCCTACCCCTCGGGTGCGGGTCTTCATGTGGGACACCCCCTCGGATATATAGCCTCGGATATCTACTCGCGCTATAAGCGACAGATGGGTTTCAACGTGCTTCACCCTATGGGATACGACGCCTTTGGCCTTCCCGCCGAGCAGTACGCCATACAGACAGGTCAGCACCCTGCCGTTACCACCGAGGAGAATATCAACCGCTACCGCTCACAGCTCGATAAGATTGGCTTCTCGTACGACTGGTCACGCGAGGTGCGCACCTGCGACGCCGAGTACTACCACTGGACACAGTGGGCATTCCTCGAGATGTTCGACCACTGGTACAACAACAAGACAAACAAGGCGGAGCATATAGATAGACTCAAGGCACACTTCGCCGAGCATGGTACCGAGGGTATCGACGCTGCGCAGAGTGCCGAGCTAAAGTTTACGGCCGACGAGTGGCGTGCAATGAGCCATGAGCAGCAGGAGCAGACCTTGCAGAACTACCGTCTCGCCTTCCGTGCCGACACCATGGTTAACTGGTGTCCAGCCCTTGGCACCGTACTCGCCAACGACGAGGTTAAGGAGGGTTTGTCGGTTCGCGGTGGTCACCCTGTGGAGCAGAAGCAGATGAAGCAGTGGCTGTTGCGTGTCAATGCCTATGCACAGCGTATGCTCGATGGCTTGGATAGCTTGGAGTGGAGCGAGTCATTGAAGGAGATTCAGCGTAACTGGATAGGCCGTTCGGTTGGTGCGCAGGTATTCTTCGACATCGCTGGCTCGGAGCGCAAGCTCGAAATCTTCACCACTCGCCCCGATACTATCTATGGTGTGACGTTCATGGTCATTGCCCCCGAGCACCAGTGGGTAGAGGAGCTTACAACGGAGGACAACCGCGAGGCTGTCGAGGCATATATCGCCGAGACGAAGCGCCGCTCGGAGCGCGAGCGTATCGCCGACACGAAGCGCGTTAGCGGTGTTAAGACCGGCTCTTATGCTATCAACCCATTCACTGGTCGTCAGATACCTATATATATATCAGACTACGTCCTTGCGAGCTATGGTACGGGTGCCATCATGGCAGTTCCTGCACACGACTCACGCGACTACGCCTTTGCTCGCCACTTCGGCCTCGAGATTATCCCCGTTGTCGAGGGTGGCAACCTTGAGGTTGAGTCGTACGACGCCAAGGAGGGCAAGGTCATCAACTCGGAGATTATCAACGGCATGGACGTGAAGGATGCCATACACTTCATGTTCGAGGAGGTTGAGCGCCGTGGCCTCGGCAAGAAGCTCATCAACTACCGTCTGCGTGATGCTATCTTCTCGCGCCAGAGATATTGGGGTGAGCCATTCCCTATATACTATAAGGATAACGTAGCCTACCGTCTCAAGGATGAGCAGCTGCCATTGACCCTGCCCCCTATCGAGAACTTCGGCCCTACCGAGGAGGGTGAGCCACCATTGGCACGCGTCGAGGGCTGGCACACTGCCGAGGGTTACCCCTACGAGCTATCGACGATGCCCGGCTTCGCAGGCTCTTCGGCATACTACCTACGCTACATGGATCCACGCAACAACAAGGGTCTTGTGAGCAAGGAGGCTAACGACTACTGGCGCAATGTAGACCTATATGTTGGTGGTATTGAGCACGCTACGGGGCACTTGATGTACTCGCGCTTCTGGAATATGTTCCTCTACGACTTGGGCTATGTATGCGAGCAGGAGCCCTTCAAGAAGCTCGTCAACCAGGGTATGATTCAGGGGCGCTCAAACTTCGTATATCGTGTTGTAGGCACCAACTCGTTTGTGTCGCTTGGCCTCAAGGATAACTACCAGACGCAGGAGATTCACGTCGACGTGAATATCGTTAAGAACGACATCCTCGACCTCGATGCCTTCCGCAAGTGGCGCCCCGAGTTCAACGATGCGGAGTTCATCTTGGAGGATGGTAAGTATGTATGTGGCTGGGCTATCGAGAAGATGTCTAAATCGATGTTCAACGTCGTTAACCCCGACTATATCGTCGATGCCTATGGTGCCGACACGTTGCGTATGTACGAGATGTTCCTCGGCCCACTGGAGCAGTCGAAGCCATGGGATACCAACGGTATTGATGGTGTTCATAAGTTCTTGCGCCGCTTCTGGGGTAAGTTCTACTCGCGCGACGGCAAGCTCCTCGTAAACGACGAGAAGGCTACGCCTGCGGAGCTTAAGGTGCTACATAAGACCATCAAGAAGGTGCGCGAGGATATCGAGAACTTCTCATTCAACACCTCAGTTGCTGCATTCATGATATGCCTTAACGAGCTTGGTGACTGCTCGAAGCGCGAGATACTGGAGCCTCTAACGGCCCTAATCGCCCCCTTCGCACCACATATCGCCGAGGAGCTATGGCACGCCTTGGGTCACGAAACTACGGTATGCGACGCCAAGTACCCCGAGTTTAAGCCCGAGTACCTTGTGGAGAGCTCATTCGAGTACCCTGTGATGATTAACGGCAAGCTACGCTTCAAGCAGGAGTACGCCTTGGATATGTCGCAGGATGCTATCATCGCCGATATCGTAACTACGGATGGCGCACAGAAGTGGCTTGAGGGTAAGCAGCCCAAGAAGATTATTGTCGTCAAGGGCAAGATTATCAATATCGTGATGTAATGAGGCAGTTTCTTTCAATGTCGGTCTTTGCCGGTCTTCTGATCGGCATCGCCGGCCTTGTATATCTGCGTGTTGGAGGCCTTGCGGGTGCCGTGCTCTTCGCCTTCGGGCTATTGTGCGTAGTTATGTGTGGCGCACAGCTATATACGGGCAAGGCGGGCTACCTGCCATACAAGGCATCGTGGCGTCTTGTGCCCATGCTTTTGGGCAATGCTGTGGGCTGCCTTGCTGCGGCGGGCATCGCCTCATACTGCGCTACGGATGCTCTGCACCTACACCTCGACACCATCCTTGCAGCACGCCTCGCAGCATCGTGGGACGCACTCGTTGTCACCTCCATAGGCACAGGCCTTATCATGACGCTTGCCGTATATGGAGCGCGCAAGGGTAACTACCTACCGCTGTTGTTTGGTGTTCCGGTCTTCATCATGTGTGGGCTGCCACACTGCGTTGCCGACGCCTTCTATTACGGTGCGGCACTTCTATTTGGCAAGTTCGAGGCGGCGATGCTTGGTGCATGGCTCTGGGCTATTGTAGGCAACTATATTGGGTGCAACCTCCCTCGCTGGTTTATGGGCAAGGAGTTTTAGACATTATATATTACTTGGTCTATATGAAGAGAGTACTTATTGTAATTGCGCTATTATTAGGCTTAACATCTTGTTACAGCCATAGACAGTTTGTAACATACAGTTCAGACAATGTTGTACTAAGTGATAATTCATTCGCTTATCAAGATGAGATTGTTTCGGTAGAGTATATACTTAATAGAGAAGATGGAACCTTTATCTTCGCGGTCTTAAACCACTCTAACAAAGATATCTATGTTGATATGACCAAGTCTGTCTTTATATGCAACAATCATGTTTATGATTATGGAGGCAGATACTCGAATAATATCGAATTAGACACACTATTATACACCCGCGGAGGAATAACAATATCAGATGTACAAGTCCAAATCGCCACTAATGGAGGACTTGATAAGGTATTAATTCCGAGTGGAAGCTACCGATGTTTCGAGGGTTTCAAAATTAATAATGGAGAAATTATCGTAGATGGTCTAAATCGTAGCCCCAAAACCTCAAAGGGCGAAACGGCAGTGGTCACATTCGATTATGAAACTTCACCACAACATCTTCAAAATAGAATAACTATTATCGTTGAAGATGAGGAGCATACAATAGATAATCGACTATACATCAGCTCCATTGAGAATGTTCGTATCAATGTTGGCGACAAGTATAGGTATAACCTATGCAACAACGAGACAATGTCAAAGTACATTTACTCTGACCCATATACAGAATGTAACCCTAATATTGATAGATATTAGAACCATTTGTTCCTCAAAATTTAGATAAGACTAATAAGACGAACATATTGGGGATGACTAAAAAGTAAAATAGCCACCCCCATTTTGTTGTTAGAAGGTTGAATATAGATATTTTCAACCTCCTTGTCATTTTGTTACATGGTCATCTGCTTGAGCAGCTTTGCTGCCTGCGGAACACTCGACTTCACCTTGTTAAGGAGCGCTACACCCTCCTTGAGATTGCCCGTATGGATGGCATATAGGGCGCGTGCATAGTCCGCCAAGGGTGACGTACCAGCACTCTGCAGGTAGCTCTTGGCTGCCACCAAGTCACCACGCTGCATGGCGGCATTAGCAGCATTGATACTCTTCGAGGCGGCATCGAGCATCTGGTCACACACCTTATAATCGACCCTATATGTCGCACGGCGCAGTGGAGGATAGCACTCCGCAAGCATCACCTCGAAGTCCTGCGGATAGCGACTGCTGATGGCATGCTCCTTCTCGTCGGGGGTCATCGTGCCCTTGATAATCTCGACGATGGCCGCCTTGTTCTTCAGGGTCGAGCCATTGAGCCACTCTATAACGCCCGTCCAATCCTCCGATACGCTATTTAAGGTAAAGAGGCTCAAGGGAATATTACCGAGTTTCATGATATAGCTACGCAGAGCCTCGGCACGCTGTTGTGCCAACTCAGCATTTGCCTCATACTCACCATCGGGCGAGGCGTAGCCAACGATATGTATCGCGCTCAACTGCTTCGAGCTATCGCAGAACGAGGCGAAGAACTTATCAATTACTGCCAGCTCCGCGGCATTATCCGAGAACTTGGGGTCGATGTTGGCATCCATCAACGGGAAGTCTACAAAGGCATTAGCCACTTGCATCTCGGCCTTTGCCGTGGGCTTCACATCGACATACTCGGGCGTAAAGACCCACTCGCTATACTTCGCAACGACAACCTCACCCAACGCCTCGACACGGTTACGACAGCCATACAACAGCTCGTTGACGTGTAGCGTTGCACCATTCATCCACTGCTGATAAGGTATTGCCGCATAGTAGCTTACAACGGCAGGCAGGTCTCGACGACGCAAGCGCCACTCGTCGGGAATATCCTCAACCTGGAGCTTCTGACGCCTATCCACATAGTAGTGTTCGCGACCAAAGACTCCTACCGATGGTAGCTCAATGCTATGTGTCGCGTGCGAGAGTACAGGGGTGTAGATGCGTGCACGACGCCCCTTGATATGGCTTGCTTGCAGCTCCATACGCATCTCAACGTAGAGCATCTCGCCATCGTGCTCGATTGCCACATCGCTAATACGCATACCCTCGAGCATGTGTACGGCCGAGGAGCGCTGCGCCCACGTTGCAGACGAGATCGTGAGCAACGCGAAAAGTAGTAATATACGTTTCATAATCAATGGTTTAGAATATATATGATAGACCTATATTTAGCTTCGTGATACCCACATAGTGGTGGTTGTCGTGGCGACTGAGCAGCTCGTCGGTTTTCCAGCGATACTTGTCGTATTCCATGTAGGCATATCCCACGCCAAGCTCGAACTCGAGGTTGAAGTGGCGACCGAGCACCACAGCATAACCATAGCCAACACCTGCACCGAGCAGCCAGCCATCGAAGCGGTTGTCGGTGAGTGCCTCGAAGTTAGTACCCAAGAACTTGATACCATTCTTAATGTTACCCATGTTATACCTACCATAGTGGGCGTGCATGGCGATAAAGTGCCCCGCAAAGCGGTTGCAGAACCAGTAGCGTGCCTCGGGCTGCGTTAGGAAGTGCTTCCACTCGCGGCCGTTGTACATCTTCCAGTCGTTGAAGCTCGACGACATATCGAGAGTCCAGCGTGGCGCTAAGGCAATCTCGGTACCGAGGTTGACGGTACCCGTAGCATCGTAGAGGAGGTTTGTCTTGATGGCAACATGTTGCGCATCGGCACGTTGTGCACCCACTACCAGGAGCATGACAACGGCACATAATCGTAATAATCTCTTCATAATTGCAAATGTTTTACATTACTCCCACCCACGGGGTAGGATATACGAACCATTCTCAACTACCGTACCACAAAGAGAGAAGGGCTACTTGTAGCTCCTATTGCCAATTAACATTAAAATGACTATCTTTGTGCAAAATTCAACGCACATGAGAGGATTTCAACTATTTGTAATATTTCAGCTTATCGCCACGCTAACGACAGGCGAGCTTATGGCACAGATAAACCAAGTGACGCCCGTTCCAGTTAGCACAACGCAGGAGAATAGCGATGGTGGTATCACAACCTTCGATGCCACACAGCAGTTTAAGCTATACATTGACGACGCCATTATCGACGAATATGGGGAGGCTAACGGCGAACGACTTCGCAATGCCGCCTACGCTACTGGCCTAAACATCAAGGAGACGAAGCGTCCCGCCAAGCGTGGATATCTCAACCTCGTATGGCGTGGTGAAATGTATCTCCCCGAGGAGTATCTGCTCACCTGTGATGAAGATGGCATCACCATCGGTGCTTGCACGCCCGAGGGGCTCTTCTACGGCTTGCAGACCCTACGCCAGTTAGTCGAGAACAACCCCGATGGCGAGTGGCTGACATGCGAGATTTATGACGCCCCACGCTTCGCTTACCGAAGCCTTCTTATCGATGTGTCGCGCCACTTCCGCTCCATAGACTTCCTTAAGCGTCAGATAGATATGATGGCGCGCCTGAAGTTTAACCATCTACATCTACACCTCACCGATGCTGCGGGCTGGCGTATGGAGATAGAGAGCTACCCACGCCTTACGAGCTATGCAGCATGGCGCACACCAGCCACATGGAAGGAGTGGTGGTATGGCGAGCGTAAGCATGTCGACGAGGGCACCGAGGGTGCCTATGGTGGCTACTACACCAAGGAGGAGCTTCGCGACTTGGTTGCCTACGCCGAGGCTCGCTACATAACAATCATCCCCGAGATAGAGATGCCCGGCCACTCCGACGAGGTGTTAGCTGCATACCCCGAGCTACGATGCACGCACCTTCCCGAGCGTCAGGGTGAGCTATGTATCGGCAAGGAGGCGACCTTCGAGATGATGGAGCGTATCCTTGATGAGGTTATGGAGGTCTTCCCCTCGGAGTATATCCACATTGGTGGTGACGAGGCGAGCAAGGAGAACTGGAAGCTATGCGAGGATTGTCAGCGCCGCATGCAGGAGGAGGGTCTCAACAGCGTCGAGGAGTTGCAGAGCTATATGATTGAGCGCATGGAGCGCTACCTAAATGCACACGGACGCCAGATTATCGGCTGGGATGAGATACTTCAGGGTGGTCTTGCGCCAAACGCTACGGTGATGTCATGGCGTGGCGAGGAGGGCGGCATCGCTGCTGCCGAGGCTGGCCACGACGCCATAATGTCGCCCCACGGCTACTGCTATATCGACGCGCCACAGGACGCGCCACCTACACAGCCCGAGGCTATTGGTGGATACCTGCCATTGGAGAAGGTATACTCCTACGACCCTGCACCCGCGACGATGGACCCTGCCGTAGCACGCCACATCAAGGGTGTGCAGGCTAACCTATGGGCAGAGTTTATACCTACCGACGAACACTACGAGATGATGCTGTGGCCACGCGCCATCGCCATTGCCGAGGTAGGTTGGAGCCAGCCCACGCAGAAGGAGTTTGGCATCTTCCGTGCTCGCGCCTTGGATATCGTCGAGCGCATGCAGGAGGAGGGCTACCACCCCTTCGACCTTAAAAATGAGATTGGCGACCGTCCAGAGTCTCGCGAGCCTATCGAGCACCTTGCATTGGGCAAGACAGTGACATACAACCACCCCTCGTTCTACTATGGCCCACAGTATGCCGCAGCGGGCGACATAGCACTCGTTGATGGCCTGCGTGGCACATGGACCTACGCCGATGGCCGCTGGCAGGGCTTCTTGGGTCGTGGTGGCGTGGATGTCACCATCGACATGGGCGAGCCTACGACAATTCACTCCATATCTGCCGACTTCATGCAGTACTGCGGCCCTGGTGTCTTCATGCCCTGCAAGGTGGAGATATGGGGCTCGTTGGATGGCGAGAACTTCGAGCCACTGACAGTTATCGACCACGAGGTGACGTATGAGGATTTACCCTCGTTTATGAGCTTCGGCTGGGAGGGCGAGAGTGTTGTGCGATATGTACGCTACAAGGCACACCGCAGTCGCTTCTCGGGCTTCTTATTTACCGACGAGATCGTAATCAAATAGAAGAACTCACAGTGAGCCTCTTTAGGGGGGGGGATTCATGGTATAAATGTGAGCTTTTATTTTAATAAAATAAAAAATAGCCCAAAGGTTTGGCTACACAATAGAACATTGCTATCTTTGCATCGCGGATAGCAATGTTCTTTTTTAGCAAAACAGAAACACTTTATTTATTAAACACTATTATTTCACTTAAACATCAACGTATGAAGAGACTTTTACTTCTGATGATTGGTTTGGCTATCGGCTTCACGGTCGAGGCGCAGACTGTCGTTACGGGTACTGTCATCGATGAGGCTGACCAGCCACTTATCGGTGCTACAGTCTTTGTTCCCGAGACGTCGCAGGGTACGAGCACCGACGTTAATGGCGACTTTAAGTTCGAGGTTCGCCAGGGTACTGACAAGGTGCAGATTAGCTACCTCAACTACAAGACTATGAGCTTTGACATCGACACTGCCAATGCTCGTATCAACCTCGGCACCATCAAGATGGAGCCTGAGGCTATCGCCATGGAGAACGTGGTTATCACACAGTCGGTCGCTGTACAGCGTAAGACCCCTGTGGCAGTATCAACCGTCGTTGCCAGCGAGATCGAGTTCAAGCTCGGTGGTCAGGAGTTCCCCGAGATTTTGAAGTCAACACCTGGTGTATATGTCACCAAGGATGGTGGTGGCTACGGCGACTCGAAGATTAACATGCGAGGCTTTAAGTCTGCTAACGTAGCAGTTATGATCAACGGTGTTCCAGTCAACGATATGGAGTGGGGCGGTGTATACTGGTCTAACTGGGCAGGTCTTTCGGATGTGACACGCTCGATGCAGACACAGCGTGGTATGGGTGCCTCGAAGATATCATCACCTTCGGTGGGTGGTACCATCAACATCGTGACAAACACTATCGACGCAAAGCGTGGCGGTAGCGTATCGTACGGTATCGGCAACGACGGTGCTAACACCATGTCTGTAAGCCTCTCAACAGGTCTTATGGATAACGGTTGGGCAGCAAGCGTGCTTTTCGCAAAGCGCTGGGGTGATGGTTACATCCAGGGTACTGGCTACACAGGCTACAACTGGTTTGTAAACGTATCGAAGCGCATCAACTCACAGCATCAGCTCTCACTTACAGCCTTTGGTGCTCCACAGAAGCACAACCAGCGTAAGCCTCTCTATGCAGGTCTCTCAATTGAGGAGTGGGACAAGGTAGCAAAGTGGACAGGCGAGGATAACAAGTATCGCTATAACGCTGTTTACGGTTTCGACAACAACGGCAAGGAGCGCTCATCAATGGTTAACCAGTATCACAAGCCTCAGATTTCGCTCAACCACCAGTGGCAGATCGACCACAAGTCATCACTCTCAACCGCACTCTATGTATCTATCGGTCGTGGTTCGGGCTACTCGGGTCAGGGTCGTACATCTGCTGACCGCGCTATGTGGAACGGCTCGTCTAACGGTAAGCTCCTCTACAACTTCCGTAAGTCGGATGGTACCTTCGACTATGGCGCTATTCAGGATATGAACGCTGCAAGCCTCGATGGTTCGCGCATGGTGATGTCGAGATCGGTTAACGACCACATGTGGTATGGTCTCTTGTCGACATACTCGAATGAGATTGCCCCAGGCTTGGAGCTCTCGGCAGGTGTTGACGTTCGCTACTATGTTGGTAAGCACACCAACGAGATTGTCGACCTCTATGATGGTGCATACTTCATCGACGATGCTGACCGTAAGAATGTTAAGGCGGAGAACAATGCTGCAGCTGCTGATCCTAACTGGAAGTACGAGAAGCTCAGCGTAGGCGATGTTGTATACCGCGACTACGACGGTCACGTTCACCAGGAGGGCGTCTTCGCACAGTTGGAGTGGACAAAGAATAAGGTTAACGCCTTCGTATCGGGTTCGGTATCGAACACTGGCTACTGGCGTGTTGACCGCTTCTACTACGACGAGGCACACCAGCGCTCGGAGACCATGAATTTCGTGGGCTTCACCGCAAAGGCTGGTGTCAACTATAACGTTACCAACTCGTCGAACCTCTTCCTCAACGTAGGTTACATCTCGCGTGCTCCATTCTTCTCGGGTGGTGCCTTCTTGCAGTCTACAACATCACACATGACCAACCCCGACGCTGTTAACGAGAAGGTATTCTCGGTGGAGGGTGGCTACGGTCTACGCACCGAGCGCTTCGCATTGAACCTCAACGCTTACTACACATTGTGGATGGATAAGTCGGATGTTCGTTCGAAGCTCATGTCTAATGGCGACTATGCGCGTGTTAACCTCACAGGTATCGACGCACGTCACACTGGTGTCGAGCTCGACCTTCGCTACAAGCCTGCACGCTGGGTAAACCTTACAGGTATGCTCTCATGGGGTGACTGGGTGTGGTCAAGCAACGCTCGTGGTTACTACTACGACTCACAGGGTCAGCCTATGACCGCAAAGATGGATGGTACCGTTGCATCGGGCATCATGGCCGAGGACCACGCTTGGATTGAGCTCGAGCAGAAGGGTGTTCACGTTGCTGGCTCGGCACAGACTACTGCTGCCGTAGGTGCTGACTTCTTCCCATTCAAGGGCTTGCGTCTTAGCGCTAACTTCAACCTCTACGCTCGTAACTACGCCGACTTCTACCTCGGCTCGACAGCTGTGGCTAACACCACAACTACCGTTAACGACCCATGGAAGATTCCCGTAGGCCACCAGGTAGACCTCTCGGCAAGCTACTCATTCAACATCGGCAAGGTTAACGCTACCATCTACGGTAACGTAAATAACCTCTACGACTATAACTATGTGATGGACGCACAGTGTGCCACCGACACCAAGGGCTGGCAGGACTGCTACGCCGTAATGTATTCGTTCGGCCGTACATATACCGTACGCCTCAAAATTAGCTTCTAAGAATAGCAACGACTATGAATAAGAATATTATAACAAAGATGCTCTCTGTTGTAGCCATTGCTCTTATGGGCGTAGGCTGCCAGACTGACTATTTCAACAATGAGTATCTCCCTGATTACGACAACAATGGTGATATCACCAATGTACAGGAGATGGAGATCACGCTTTCGGACGATGACTACGCTGCCATCGCCAAGAATAGCGCCAACAAGGCTATTGCCGAGGCTGCTGGTGAGGATGCCGTAGCTGCCCTCTCGGCTATCAGCAAGAATAAGTACTTCGCAACGCAGGAAGAGGCTGCCACCTATGTTCCTGCATGGCTTGCATCAAGCTACCCAACCTACGATAACGGCTCACTCGCCCTTATCACCTACACCATGGCTCTCGACGTCCCACAGGATGTTCAGGCTATGAACGCCGCTACCGAGTATACGCTCACCGAGGATGACTACAAGACCATCTGGGGCTCGGAGGAGGAGTACGCTGCGGCACTTACTCCCAAGACCGTGAACAAGCTCAAGAGTGTCATCCCTGTTGCTGACGATGCTCGCGAGGGTGAGTATGTTGTTGTTACGTACAACTACTCTTCGGAGGAGCCTGCAAAGGATGAGCCTGAGACTCCAGACCAGCCCGAGGGTCCCAAGTACTCATCTGTACTCGGCTCGGCAGTATTGGACGATGTGGTAGATGTTAAGGGCTACGTTTCGGCCGTATCTACACAGGGTCCTATCATCACCGATGCTACGGGCTCGATACTTCTCTACAAGGGTGCTGACCTCGCTATTGGCGACGAGGTGTCGGTTTCGGGTACTATCTCGGCTCACAACAAGGGCTTCCAGATTGCTGCTTCATCGGCAACAGTTGAGAAGACCGGTACTACCACCGTTACATACCCTACTCCCGTAGAGTTGGATGGTGCTGCCATGGAGGCATTGCTTACTTCACGCACAGACAACGACTACGCACAGTTTGTTAAGTTCACAGGTACTCCTTCGATAGGCAACTACATCAACATCATAATGGAGGGTACCGAGGCTGCTCAGGGTAGCATCTATGGCGCTACTGATGATGTTAAGGCTATGTTTACTGATGGCGAGGAGGCAACCATCTACGGTTACTTTGTATCTATCTCAAGCGGCAAGTATATCAACGTCATCGTTGTAAGCGTTGACGAGGAGCCTGCTATTGGCGGTGGCGAGGCTAATGCCTACACCTCGGTTCTTGGTTCGGCTGTTTTGGGTGACTTTGTAGAGGTTAACGGCTATATCTCTGCCGTTTCTACACAGGGTCCTATCCTCACTGACAATGGCGGCTCTATCCTTATCTACAAGGGTACTGACCTTGCTATTGGCGATGAGGCTTCTGTTTCAGGTTACATTACCGATTATAATTATGGCTTCCAGCTTGATTGTGGCAAACCAGAGTCTGAGGTTACAATCGAGAAACTTGGGACAACTACAACCGTAGTATACCCAGCTGCTATGGAGATTACCGGTACGGTGGCTGACGAGCTTCTCACCACTCGTGTAGAGAATGAGTATGCTCACTACGCTAAGATGACTGGTACTGTTGCTGTTAGCGGCAACTACTACAACTTCAACATTCCTGGTGCAGAGACCGCCGTAGGTAGCATCTATGGCGCTACTGACGATCTTAAGGCACAACTTACAGATGGCATGGAGTGTACACTCTACGGCTACTTTATCTCTATCTCTAAGACTGGTGGTGCTCCTAAGTTTGTCAACATGGTTGTGACATCGGTTGAGACTGCACCTGCTGCAACGGCCTTGGCACTCAAGGTTAAGAGCGAGAAGCAGTACGCATACTTCAAGTTCAACGGCACAGCTTATGAGGCTACCGACATCGTAGCTGTTCAGCCCGCCGACTACACCGCTATGGGTCAGGGCTACGGTAACTTCACCAACCCTGCACAGGATAACTACCTCCCACAGTTCCTATCGGAGAAGTATCCTTACGCACAGGTAGATGATAAGGTATACGTTGGCTTCCGCTGCTATGCTGGTGGCGCTACATCATGGAGGGTTGACGAGTATATCTTCACTGGTGAGTGGACAAAGACCATCTACTTTGGTCAGAAGACCGACCAGTTCCGCAAGGTTGAGGGCATCTGGGAGATTGACCGTACCTTGGAGCTCGACTTCACCAACACATCAAGCGCTGACACCAAGGCATTCTACCAGTACTGCGTAAACTGGGTTTACGACTTCAAGGATGTGCCTATGGGTGCTCCCGCACGCGATAACGCTGGTGAGATTATCTCTACCGAGAAGGTTATGATCAACGGTGCATTGCCCGCAGGTAACTACTGGGTATCGAACTACGGTAACAACGAGTTCTACACAGGTGCTTCGGCATATTATGGCAATATGGACTGGCGTCCATCAGCTGTTAAGGGTGGCTTCGCTGCCGCTGGCATGGGCGACTTGACCGATGACGAGATTCTCGCAAAGCTCAAGGAGAACACCGCAGAGGTATTTGCCGAGGTACTCAGCTACGCATATCCTGACATCACTGTCGACGACTATAAGAAGGTGGTTATCAAGGTATACTGCTATGGTCCTAACAAGAACTACTCGCTTACGTTCGACGTTGTTGAGCAGGGTAAGTTCCAGTACGCTGCCGACTCACTTGTTGAGTTGTAATGGGCCAACTGCCTAATGATTATGGGGATGACTAAAAAGTATTTTAGTCGTCCCCAATTTTTAGGAGGTTGAAGAAAAAGATGTAGTTTTAGGCATGCGAAGCCCGAAAAAGCGGAGTTTACTCGGCGTAAATGAGCATTTTGAGGGCAAGCATAACGACAAAATAGACTTTTTATTCAGCCTCATATTTATGTGATGTGGCACTCCGCAATAAGTTCAAATAAGATTTTTTTTACGCGAAAGGTTTTGAGATAATAAAATTTTACTATCTTTGCACCGCAAAGCAGCAATGCTGGGCCCATAGCTCAGTTGGTTAGAGCAGCGGACTCATAATCCGAAGGTCGGGGGATCATGCCCCTCTGGGCCCACAGGGGGGGGGAAACTTAAGTAGTTCCCCCCTTTTTTACACCCTAATGTATCTCCCTAAAATGCCGAGAAGGTACTCCACGAAGTGTTCCTCTCTACGGCGCTCTCGATAGTATCGGGCAGGTTGACAAAGTAGTCGAAGCCCGTCCACTGCTCAATCTGGTCTACCGACACCGTATAGTTGCTGTACACACTATTATCGTATGCCTTATTCTCGAACCAGAAGCCTACGGTAGATGCCGCAGTCACAACACCCGAGCTATTCGTATCAACCTTAAGCACAACCTTATAGAAGTAGTTAGGTACTGGCACCTGCTTGGTGTCATCCTTGGCGGTCGTATATTTGATTGTCTTAGTCTCACCCATCTTCGCGAATGCCACGCCCGTAACAACATACACCGTCTCGCGCTCACCAATATCTTGGATTGCCGCCTCGAGTTTCTGCCATATACCACCGTTAAAGCCGCCCTGTATCTGCGGCACCGAGTTGGTGACATAGAATGTCTGTAACTGCATGTCGCGTATGCCGTTGCGCGCAGCATTGGGTATAAGATGGCCACGCGAGTAGTTCCCGCTATAACTGTGTGAGCATAGGTTCACCTGGTCATCCTCATCTATTAGGGGGTTGAACGACCAGCTGTCGGGACGGCCATAAGAGCCCATGTGCTTCGACTCTATGGGGTATGCCACCCATAGAGTGGTGTAGGTATCCTTGTCGTAGTAGTGGGTGTAGTTGCGCTCGCCACCCGACATCACCTTGTACTCCTTGGCCTTGGGGTACTTACCATCGGTGCGCTGTGCTGGTAGCTCAAGCCATGAGCCCGAGGCCTCTATGTCACCTGTCGATGTAGCCGTAAAGAGTGTGACACTCTCACTCTCTATCCTATCTCCCGACACGCTATTGCACCACGCCGTAACTGTATACAACTCATCTGCCTGAAGCTCAACACCCTCG
The DNA here is from genome assembly GCA_017503575.1 of Alistipes sp. Lineage (GTDB taxonomy): Bacteria > Bacteroidota > Bacteroidia > Bacteroidales > Rikenellaceae > Alistipes. Next base: position 33,939 of record JAFVSV010000067.1, read on the forward strand.
ATATAGGCATCCGTCTGCATGCCCTCCACGTCGTACGTCACATCGACATTTGCGGCATCCTCACTCTCGAAGTTGAAGTGAACATCGCCAACGATATACTCGGGACCTTCGACCACACAGCCACAGCTTGCCACCTCGCCGTTCCACTCAACATATAGCTCCGAGAGCTTTGGGGTAGAATCCTCGACTGGGGGCACCACCACATCTGTTGTAAGCTCATAGAGCATTGGCATCACACCATAGCTCTTCATCTCGTCGTAACAGCCAAACGATGTATGTCTTGTAGAGTACTGTATAAACTTATCATTGAGCGTGTTGGTTATTGCGAACACACCATCACCCTCATGCTCGAAGCTCCATGTATAGCCATCAGTAGCGCCGTTGGTCATATTGAACGAGTCATAAGAGCCCTTCATGTAGAGATAACGGCCATCCTTGCACTGCTTGATGGCGTAGCCTCCCGATACGGCCTCAAGGGTGTAGGCGTTATCCAACGACTCCTGAAGTATTATGCCGTCACCGTCGGTATCACCCTCTACGACTTGGATATAGCCATAATTCTCGGTTATTGGCGTTGCGATATACCTCTCGGCAGCAAGTAGATAGGCGCCTCCCGACTTTACCGATGTAGTCTTCTTGAAACACAGTTTATGTCGCTCCACCTGCGCTTCGGCCATATCCACTGTGAAGGTACTCATCCCACCCTCCGAGAGCTCTAACGGGTGGCTTGAGCTAAACTCAACGGCACGCGAGTATGTCGCCTTGTCTGTCACTACACGCACGACCATACGGTCACCCTCCGCAAACGCTATGGGATTACACATAAAGTATATTGTTGTCGCGGCAGGAACAGGGTTGTCATAGATAAGCGCGAGTGTCGATGATGCACCCTCATAGCCATACTCCTCGACCCTACCCTCAAGGCAGTTAACGAGGTTGCACCCAGCGAGCAGGGATTGCTCCTCTGCCGAGTCTATTGCTGTTATTGCGACCTCGCTTATAAGCTCCTCCTCGGGGATACTCTTAAGTGTCATCGCTCCTAATGCCACCAAACGCTTGAAACGCATGGCAAGCTCCGTTGGCTGGTTATAAACACTCTGATGCTCTGCCACAAGGATATCCGCCATGGGGTCAAACGTCTCTGTTGTAGGATGTTGCACAGCAGGCAGTGTCACCTTAACAAGTTCGTTGTATACTCCCTCATCAAACGATACGCTCTGGGCAGGGTATATGGCATCATAGGTAAACGTATCGGCTGTGGTGTCACGCTCGAAGGCGACGCTAAACTGTGCCTTGCCACCCTCGAGAAGCGTCGTCTTCGATGTCTCGGCGTAGCGTTTGTCATTCTCTATGACCATCAGCCTATCGTCGGCTGACCACACGGCACGCCTCTCGCCATTGTCGAGTATTGTACGCGTATCGTCATCGGTGATGATGCTTATCTCCGCCATCATTGGCTCATCGGGTTTTGGCTCGGGCTTCTGCTCAGGCCTCGCCTCCTCGCGACACGCCACAAACATCGCCATCGCCACACATAGCGCCACGACACCACTGAAAAAACTATATCTTCTCATACTCTCGCTCTTCATCTATTTGCATTGCAATTATATACTTGTCAGCCCGTACTAAAAGTCGTAGTTTACAACTTGACCGGTGTACAAAGGTAGAAAATAATGCGCTACAATCCAACCAATAGGCTCTAAATAGTGTCTCGTGGCAAAATAAATGGATGCCGACAATTGTTGTTTGCAGAATTTTTATTACCTTTGCGCGACTTTGTGCGTATATATATAGTATGCGTAGCAGAAAAAGACAATAACAATAACAAAACATAGAGCAATGAACATTACAAGAGAACAGCGTGATGGCGGCATTTCAATTTTGAAGGTCGTTGTTAATGAGGCTGACTACGGTCAGGCGGTAGAGAAGCAGTTGCGCGACTACAAGCGTAAGGCAAACGTTCCGGGCTTCCGCCCCGGCATGGTGCCTATGGGCATCGTCAAGAAGATGTACGGCAAGGGTATCGTTGCTGAGCAGTCATACCACATCGCCTCTAACTCGGTATTCGAGTACTTGCAGAAGGAGGGTATCGACTATGTTGGTGATGTAATCCCATCAGAGGAGCAGGGCGCTTTCGACTTCGAGAACAACACCGAGTTCGAGTTTATCTTCGAGATCGGCGAGGCCCCAAAGATCGAGGTTGAGTTCACCGCAAAGGATAAGATTGTCTACAACAAGATTAAGGTAGACAAGAAGATGCACGGCGACTACCGCTCGAACTACTTGCGTCGCTACGGCCGTCTCGTAGAGGTTGACAAGGTGGCTAACGACGAGGCTCTCAACGTAACACTCGACAATGGTGACATGCGCATCGAGGATGCCTACGTTGGTCTTATCTCTATGACCGACGAGGAGCGCAAGGCTTGGAAGAACAAGAAGGTGGGCTACAAGACAAAGGTCAACATCAACGAGCTTTACAAGAAGCCAGAGCAGCGTGCCGCAATCCTCTCTGTTAAGGAGGACGAGCTCGAGGGCATCAACCCAGAGTTCGAGTTGGAGATCACCAAGATCCGCCGCTTTGCTGACCCAGAGCTCACCGAGGAGGTCTTCAAGATGGCATGCCCCGCAGGTAACGTAACCTCGGAGGAGGAGCTCGACAAGTTTATCGACGAGGAGATCGAGCGCGAGCTTAAGCGTGAGACCGACTTCATGTTCGTAAACCAGGTGCGCAACTACGTTGTTGAGAAGGCAGCGTTGAAGATGCCTGAGGAGTTCCTAAAGCGTTGGTTGTATGTTATCAACGAGGGTAAGTTCTCACGCGAGGAGATCGAGAAGGACTTCGCTCCATTCCTCAAGATGTTCACTTGGAACTACCTCCAGAAGCACTTCATCACCGAGGGTGACTTGAAGGTATCGGCAGAGGAGGCAAAGGCTGAGGCTATGTCATTCGCACAGATGCAGTTCGCACAGTACGGCATGCCATCAGCACCTGCCGACATGCTCGAGAACTTCGCAAAGCAGATCATGGATAACAAGGAGCAGTTGCAGAAGATATACGAGAAGCTCTACGAGGAGAAGGTTGTTGAGTATATCCGCACCAAGGTGAAGGTCACCGAGAAGGCAGTATCTGCTGACGACTTCGCCAACATCGCCAAGGAGCTTGCTTAATCCCGTAAGCAACAACCGCCAAGGTTAACATATCGGAGGGTTCCCATACGGCATAGTGCTTGGGAGCCCTCTTTTAATAAAACAGAGAGTTATGAAAGAGTTTGATAAGTATGCCCGCCTACACTGCGGCATCAACTCGATGACACTGCACGACTTCCGCGCTGAGGTATCGGGCTATGTGTCGCCCACAATCATCGAGGAGCGCCACCTAAATGTCGCTACGATGGATGTATTCTCGCGCCTTATGATGGATCGCATCATCTTCCTTGGCGCCCCCATATACGACGATGCAGCCAACATCATACAGGCACAGTTGCTCTTCTTGCAGTCGGTAGACGCCGACAAGGATATTCAGCTATATATCAACTCGCCAGGAGGCTCTGTATCAGCGGGCTTGGGTATCTACGACACCATGCAGCTCGTATCGTGCGACGTGGCGACGATATGTACAGGCATGGCAGCATCTATGGGTGCTGTGCTCCTCACAGCAGGTGCTGCGGGCAAGCGCTCGGCACTACCCCACTCGCGTGTGATGATACACCAGCCCCTCGGTGGTGCGCAGGGTCAGGCGTCGGATATCGAGATTACGGCACGCGAGATTGCAAAGACAAAGCGTGAGCTATATGAGATTTTATCGCAGCACTCGGGACGTAGCATCGCCGATATAGAGCGCGATGCCGACCGCGACTACTGGCTAACATCGGCAGAGGCAGTGGAGTATGGTCTCATCGACCAGGTTATAGGCAAGCGTAAATAATTCCTACACACAATGACACAAAAGAGACGTAACAATACGGAGCATAAGGGCGGCAAGTGCTCGTTCTGCGGCGCTACGGAGGCAGAGGCACCACTGATGTTCAACGGCATAGACGGCTCGATGATATGTAGCACCTGCATAGAGCATGGCTACAACCTCCTCGTTGAGCACGACATCGTGGCTGACGGCAAGAAGAGCTCGAAGAAGAGCGCCTTCAAGCCCCTTACGCGCGAGGATATCATCCGTCCCGACCGCATCAAGCACTTCTTGGATGACTACGTTATAGGCCAGGATGCCGCCAAGCGCTATATGTCGGTGGCGGTATACAACCACTACAAGCGCCTTGTGTCGCAGGGCAAGACCGAAGATGTGGAGATTGACAAGTCGAACATCGTGCTCGTAGGCCCTACGGGTACGGGTAAGACCCTTATGGCGCGTACCATAGCGCGTCTGCTACACGTTCCCTTCTCGATTGTCGACGCCACAGCACTCACACAAGCAGGATATGTGGGTGAGGATGTCGAGAGCATCCTTTCGCGACTGTTGCAGGCGGCGGACTACGACGTGGCAGCTGCCGAGCGCGGCATCATCTTCATCGACGAGATAGATAAGATAGCACGCAAGGGAGACAACCCCTCTATCACACGCGATGTCTCGGGCGAGGGCGTACAGCAGGCACTGCTCAAGATATTGGAGGGTACGGTTGTGAACGTACCACCACAGGGCGGCCGTAAGCACCCCGACCAGAAGTATATACAGGTGAACACCTCAAACATACTCTTCATCTGCGGTGGCGCCTTCGACGGTATCGAGAAGAAGATTGCACAGCGTCTGAATACCAACGCCATAGGCTACGGCACGGAGCTTAAGCAGCGCATCGACGAGAAGAATATCATGCAGTATATACAGCCCCAAGACCTTCGCTCGTTCGGCCTTATCCCCGAGCTTATAGGTCGTCTGCCTGTACTCACCTATATGGAGCCACTGTCGCGTGAGGCGCTACGCTCAATACTCACCGAGCCCAAGAACTCGATAATACGCCAGTACGAGGCGCTGATGAATATCGACGGCATCAAGCTCACCTTCGATGACGAGGTACTCGACTACATCGTCGACAAGGCCCTGGAGTACAAGCTCGGAGCACGAGGCCTTCGCTCCATCTGCGAGGCTATCATGATGGATGTCATGTTCGACATGCCCTCGGGCGATATCAAGGAGTATCGCGTGACGCTCGACTATGCGCGTCCCCGCGTCGACAAGCTATCGTAAGAGTTTGGTGTTAGCAGGGGGGGGTAGTGATGTATTAAAATGGTTATGATTAGTAACTCTTCGGAACTAATCATAACCTAACATAACTCATTTTCACCCATCTGAACCCACTCACAGCAGCGAAAAAAATGCACATAATATTTGGAAGTGCAACCAAAAAAATATACTTTTGTAACGGTAGAGTGGCGCTTGCCGCATGCTCGTGGTGTGCAAGGCGGGCAAGTCTACCAAACCGAGAGGCGTAAACGATTAATATATAACCTAATACGAATAAAACCTATGAGAAAACTTTACTCGATGATGGCTGCGTTGATGGTAGCCGCAATCACTATCGTGGCGTGCGAGAAGACTCCAGAGGAGGAGCCAAAGCCCGTACCTCCAACGCCCACCGAGCTAACCTTTGAGATTTCGGTAGCTGACGCAACACGCACATCGGCATTTATCAACGTGACACCCTCGGACCTCGAGGCTGACTACTTCACTGTAATTTACAACGCATACAGCGTGGAGCAGTGTGCAACAGATGCCGAGCTCGTAGCAAAGATATACGCCGAGATTAGCGCATACGCCGAGACGCAGAGCCAGACATTCGCAGAGTATATGGCCGAGCATGTTAAGCGTGGTAAGTTGGAGAACCACGAGGTGGGCGGCCTTACGCAGGCAACAAACTATTACTTGCTTGTCTTTGGCGTGGATAGCACAAACGACTATGCTGCATCGACTGCCGTCAAGATGGCAAAGTTCAAGACAGCAGAGCCCCAGCAGTCGGCATGTACATTCGAGCTTAAGGCGAGCGTACACCTCACAAGTGCTGCTATCAGCGTAACGCCTTCGGACAATAACCAGATGTGGCACCTTATCAACATGCCTGTTGACGACTACAACACCTATACCGCCGCTGATGGCGAGTATGCGTGGACTAACGAGGAGCTCTTCCAGAACACCCTTAACACCGAGATTGAGACTCTCGAGGGCGAGGGTCTATCTGCCGATGAGATTGGCACAAAGCTCTTCCACAAGGGCATGCGTACACTAAATGCCGCAAACCTCCAGCCTAAGACACAGTACACTACGTTTGTTGCAGGCGTTAGTTACGAGGATGGCAAGGCATATATGACAACCACACCCAAGGAGCTTCGTTTCCGCTCGGGTGAGGCTGCTAACAGCACCCTCGCGTTCGATATCGACGTGACAAATGTTGAGCACTACTCAGCCGAGATTCGCATCACTCCATCGGACCTCGATGCCGAGTACTACTACTATATTGGATACATCGACTCGAAGAAGAAGTCGATGAAGCCTCAAGAGATTGCCGAGGCAGCTGTGACAGAGTATATCTACTACTGGGAGAACTACACCGAGCTTAAGCGTCGCGAGCCATCGAAGGGCGTTGTTGACCTTACGGGTGACAACAAGGTTGAGCTTAACATCGCCGAGACAGAGTACTACGTCGTAGCATTCTCATTCGAGGCTAACCCCACCTACGGCACGCTTATCAACGAGGAGACTGGCGAGTATGACCAGAACCCAGGTACTATCACCTCAGCACCAGTATATGTATCGTTCATGACATCGGAGCAGGGTGACCCTATGACCGCAGAGTTTACATTCAGTGCTTCGGACATTGGCACATACGACTTCTATCTCGAGATTGATGCCGAGGATCCTACAATCTACTACCAGCCAGGTGTTGCATACGCCGAGGGTTTCAGCCCACAGGCTGCTATCGACGCATCAAGCGCGATGCTTGCACAGGTGATGCAGATGTGTATGGAGGGTCAGAGCCCATCGCTCACCATCCAGGAGGCTTTGGAGGAGAGATGTAGCCACCTATACCGCAATGGTGATGGCCGCTTCTACATCGCTAACCTCGAGCCCGAGCGCGAATATATAGGCTACGTCTTGGCTATCGACACCAAGACAGGTAAGTTCGCTCGCTGCGTATATAGCGAGGTTATCGCAAAGACCACAGCCATGGGTACAGTAACCCCTGGCGTTGAGCTTCTTGGCGTATACAATGGCGATGAGGAGAATGGCACTATCTTCGGTGATGCCGACCTAACACAGGGTCATCCTATCGTAGCTGTTAAGCTCACAGGCGTGGAGAGTGCTTCAGCGGCCTTTGCTGCCCTTACAACTGACAAATATGATGAGGTTGTGACGCTCCCGGATCGCTATATTATCGCTAATATGCGTGGCTACTGGCAGGAGGTAAACCTCACCGTTCCTTACAAATTCTTCGTGGCTGACTGGGATGTAGACCAGACCGTTGTTGCATACGCCCAGGATGCTAATGGTGCAGAGGCTGGCGTTGGTGCCTTGGCTATTAAGCCCGTAAGTGCTGGCGACATCAACGAGCTTAAGGGTTATGTTGATACTGTTAACAACGCCACACCTAAGGCTATGCCACACTCGTTGGTTATCGACAACGTAGCAGAGCCCACGATTGATTGCATCTGGAGTGAGGAGGTTGGTGCTCCTCGCGCAGGCTTCGTTAAGTACCACGAGGTGGAGCCTTTGCAGGGTGTTGAGAGCGAGGTTATGAGCCTTAGCGTCGTTAAGTCATTCGCTCTTTAATAGAGTCAAATAATAGTCTACGGAGCTGCGCAATGATGTGTGGCTCCGTATTTTATACAAATATTATATATGAGACAGGCGAGTTTTATACTATCGTTTATTTTACTGACATTGGCAGCATGTAAGCCAGAGGTTGACACCCCACTGCCCACGCCCGAGAAGCCCGACTTCGAGGTGACCATCAACGGCACAACACGCGGCTCGGTGACCTTTAGCGTTGAGCCCAAGGATGTGGATGCTGCGTATCTATGTACGGTGTGCTCAAAGGCTGAGTACGAAGAGTTTACGCGCGAGGAGTTCCTCGTTGAGACCATCTTTCAGGAGTTGCGTGACGAGGCCTCAAACGCAGGTAAGACCTTCGAAGAGTATATGCCCGAGGTTGTCGACCGTGGCGCTATTAGCGAGGCGCGTTTCTCGGGTCTTGCGCCTCATACCGACTACTATATCGTTGTCTTTGGCGTCGATGAGGCTGATGGCTACAAGCAGTCTACCTCGGTGACAAAGGCGGCGTTCAAGACATCGGACGTCACAGGGTTAGTGTGTGATTTTAAGGTCAGCACATCGGTTGAGGACAACTCTGTTGTCATGTCCGTCGTACCCTCGGATAAGGAGATTAAGTGGTATCTATGCACCATGACCAAGGCGCAGTACGACTACTATGTTACGGCCGAGGATGGCTACAAGATGTCTCAGAGCAGCTTCTACGAGTACTACTTCCAGCAGGATATAAATGCCCTCTTGCAGCAGGGCTATACCGAGCAGCAAGTCATTGACACGCTGATACATCAGGGTGACCTACAACTCGAGGCAAAGGGTCTTCAGGAGTATACCGACTACTATATCCTTATCGCCGGCCTTATCCTTGACGAGGAGGGTATTGTCATCTGCACCGATGTGCAGCGCGAGGGATATACTACCGAGGGTGCTGCGCAGTCGGAGATGACCTTCGAGATTGAGGTGTGGGCCATTGGCCAGATGGAGGCATCGTTTAGCATCACCCCCTCTAACGATAAGGATAAGTACTGCGCCCTTGTAGCACCATGGGATGGTGTGTCTACGGCCGAGGAGCAGATGCACAAGCTCGTTGAGCAGTGGGGTGGCTGGATGGATTTGATGTCTAACGACCGCGGTAAGGTTGAGCACTCGGGTACCAACGCCTTTAAGCTCCCCGCAGCCGATACCGACTACTATATCATCGCCTTTGGCTACGATGGTGGTATTACGACCGAGGCGTGTATGAAGACATTTAGAACGTTGCCTGGCGGCAGCCTCGAGGAGGTGGAGTTCTCGATCTCGGCAACCAATATCTCGCCCTACGGCTTTACGATGAATATCTCATCTTCAGACCCCACAATATACTATGTGCCAGGCGCTTGTGTGGCGGGAGAGTATGACGAGGCGGAGTTCGTTGCTATCGAGGAGGAGGTCTTCGACTACTACTATACGGGGTCGAAGGATTTTAACCCGAGCATCACCATCTGCGAGGTGCTCGACCAGTACTACTACAATGGCAACTGTGCGGTGCAGGTGAGTGGCCTGCAGCCCGATACCGAGATTATGGCCTATATCTTCGCCCTCGATGTACATACGGGCAAGGTTGTCAAGACTTACACCTTTGATAACGTGGCACGCACCGATACGCTTGGTGAGGCAAACCCAACAATAGAGCTCGTTGGCTACTTCTCGGGTGACGAGGAGGCGGGTGCGGTATTTGGCGATGCAGCAGCCACCAAGGGACGGGCCATTACCGTGGTGAAGTACAACGACTTGGATAATGTGCGCACGCTCTTTACAACGATGATCGAAGGCGATTGTAGCAACTCTATGACATACCCCGACAGTGAACTGTGGAGCATTGCCGAGGGGTATTGGAAGACGTGTAAAACATCGTCGCCATATACCTTCTACCTTGCCGACTGGAATGTAGAGCAGACGGCACTCGCCTATGCTGCCGACAACAATGGCAAGGCGGGCGCGATTGCTCGTCTATACACCATGCCTACGGCCGAGAACAAGGGCGACATCGAGGTGTTGAAGACGTTGGTCGAGGAGCTAAATAGCACTACGCGTTCGGTGCTGGAGCCCTCGTCGCTATGTATCGAGCAGTAGCGTTACCCATGCAGGGTCTCGATTAGTGGACTGAACATAGAGAGGTTGGTGAGATTAACGAGCTCGCTAACCTCTCTAATATTTTACCCCCGTAATTCGCCAAATTTTCACCCATTTTTGGGGTAAAAAAGCAGGTGCTGAAAAAATCGTTTTTCGCAAAATTGCAACAAGCTAAATATCAACAACATACAAAGAGTTAAACGGAAAAATTAGAGGCTCGATTTTTTGGCGGGTGCTACAACAATGTGTAACTTTGCAGTAGAGACAACCACTAAAACAGTCATTTCTAATACATGTTCGATATGAAAAGAGTCTATCTATTTATCGTGCCGCTGCTTGCTCTTCTATGCGGCTGCGAAGGTGATGAGGGCCCAAGGAAGGGTGCCATTTGGGATATCCCATATCCACGCGCTAACTTTGTCATTCTTGATGCAGAGGGTAATAACATCTTTAAGTATGACCCTGAGGCCATTTACGACTTGGAGGTGGAGTACAAAGATAAGGTGTATAGATACGATGAAAATACAAGGGCGCTTCCTTGTGAGCCATTCGGGATTCGCTCTCACTTCGGCTATCCCTATATGTTCACCTTGGGAGACTTTGACCATGATGAGGAGGGAAGCTATATCGTACGCTTTAGAGACCAAGAGTGGCTCGTTGAGTATAAGTACGACCTACGCTGGAAGCACTATAAGCCTATCAAGGATAGTTATATTAAGATTGGCAGCAAGGAGGTAACAGCCATCACCGTGGATAAGTATGATACCTTTGACGATGGAACGTTAAGGGATATCTATGCGATACCTCTTCATTATGCGCCCGAGGTGAAGGAGTGGGATATTCCCTATCCAACAGCATCTTACGCTATCCTCGATGGCGAGAGCAACAACATCTTTCAGAGCAATTCAGAGTCGATGAACGACGTCGTGATTACCTATAGTGGCGAGACATATAGGTACGAGGGCGAAACACGAGCACTTCTACAGGAGTCGTTGGCACTAACTACCGATTACGTCTACCCCTATCGTCTGAACTTTGGCGACTTCGACCATAACGACAAGGGCAGCTATACCATCGAGTATAATGACCAGGAGTGGTTTGTAGAGTTTGAGTATAAGCTGCGCTGGGAGGGTGGTATGCCAGTTATCAAGGAGAGAGTAGCTATTAATGGCGAGGTTTTAGAGCCCATAATGATAGATAGTGCGGAAATTGATGGTAGAACGGTTGATATATACGCGCTACCTCTCTACAAGGCTGATGCAGAGTGGGATATTGCCTATCCGACAGCAACCTACGCCGTCCTCGACAGTGAGGGTAACAACATCTTTAGGAGCAATTCAGAGTCGATGAAAGAGTTCGAGATTAGCTATAATGGCGAGACATATAGGTACGAGGGCGAAACACGCGCACTTCTACAGGAGCAGTTAGCACTAACTACCGATCATATCTATCCCTACCGTCTGAACTTTGGCGACTTCGACCATAATGATAAGGGTAGCTACGTTATCAAGTTTGGGGAGAAGACGTGGGTAGTGGAGTTTGAGTATACGCTCGAGTGGGTCGATGACGAGCCCGTATTGGGCAGTAGCCTAAAGGTTGATGGCGAGGAGGCCGAGATGCAGATGATTGAGGAGCAGTGGAAAATTGATGACTATAACTCTATAACGGTGTACGCCATTCCGCTACATCTTGAGTAATAGGTGGTTGCGCTCATAACAATGGGCTGTCTGACGAACTTGTCGGACAGCCCATTATCTCTCTACCGAGTCGAGATTTAGGCGTTACCCTTGCCGCCAAAAGGCTCGATTACGGGCTGCTTAGCGTGGATATCTATCTTGCCGTTGCTGCTCTCGTAGCGGCTAACATTCTCCTGAAGCTGCAACAATAGACGCTTGGCATGCTCGGGGGTGAGCACCACGCGGCTTCTCACGCGTGCCTTGGGTAGACCTGGCAACATCGTTGCAAAGTCGAGGATAAACTCCGAGGTAGAGTGTGATATAATGGCAATGTTGCAGTAGTTGCCCTGTGCAACCTGCTCGTCGAGATGTATCTCAATCTGCTTCTTAACTTCGTTCATAGTGCTGTTGTATTAGTGTTTGAAATTCTGCGTAAATATACGAAGTTTCTTGTGAGCTACAAAATTATTGCCACCAAAAAGCCCCGAACCTCGACAAAAGGAGCTATGCGCTAATAGACTGCGACTCGGGCGATGGTTAGTGGGCCGCGCGAGTCGAGGAAGCGTATGCGTAGCTCGCTCGTCGTAACAGCATCATCAAGCGGCAGTATGCGCTTATAGCCTACGGTAGTACCTGCAGCCACCTGGCGCCACTCATCGCCATCACGCGTCTCGACAGCAAACCGCCTAACACGCTGGCCAAGAGCGATATGCTCCTGTATGACCACATACCTCATCGTTATGGGGGCATCCCATCGTATATATACATCGCCCGTTGTCACATCGTCTGCCGTAGCCCAGTATGCTTCATCTACGCCCTGCATAGCCACCGCCTCGTAGCCGTCGCCACGCGATGATGACACGGCAAATGTAGCATCAGCCGACAAGTCATTGCGGAAGGTGTCATCAACCATCGTGCGCCACGCCATAAGCGCCTCGACATCCTGCTCGGGGATGCGTCCACGGCGGTCGGGAGCGAGGCTCAGAAGGAGTGTGCCACCGCGACCCACAGACGTGAGGTATATGTCGAAGAGCTCCTCGGCGCTCTTGGGTTGCTCACTCGCATGGTAGAACCACCCTGGGCGAATTGAGACATCGGCCTCGGCAGGTGCCCAGCGCGTGCCATCCTCCTGGCCGTGGCGTAGTAGCGGCATGTTGTCAACACCATCGCGGTATAGCTCCTCGGGCGTTGCCATAGCCCAGCAGTGCTCGTCAATTACGCCGCGCTCGTTGCTACACCAGCGTGCATCAGGCAGCGATGAGCTCCACACAACACATTCGGGCGACAGCTCGCGGATGATATCTATGACCTTGGGCCAGTCGTAATAGAGGTAACCCGACGCCACCCTACGCACCTCGTTGGCACCTCCATAGTAGCCATCACCGCCATTAGCACCATCAAACCACATCTCGAAAACGGGACCATAGTTGGTAAGCAGCTCGCGCACCTGATTACGGTAGTACTCCAAGTATGCCTCCGTGCCGTAGTCGGAGTGGTTACGGTCCCATGGCGAGAGGTATATGCCGAACTTGATGCCATGACGACGACACGCCGCAGCAACCTCGCCAACGATATCACCCTGCCCGCCTTTATATGGCGAGTTCTTGACCGAGTGCTCGGTATACTCGCTTGGCCATAGGCAGAAGCCATCGTGATGCTTTGCTGTGAGTATCAGGCCTTTGAGGTTGGCATCCTTAACAACCTTTACCAACGCATCGGCATCGAAGTCCGTAGGGTTGAAGAGCTCGGGCGACTCGTCGCCATAGCCCCACTCCCTATCTGTAAAGGTGTTTATGGTGAAGTGTACAAAGGCGTACTGCTCCATCTTGTGCCACTCTATCTGTCGTGGCTGTGGCACAACGCTCATTGGCGCGGGTGGGTTGTCCTGCCCCATAGCCGAGACGACAAACGCAAACGCAAGGAGGTAACTAATAATATGCTTCATTCTGCTCTTTATTTATCTTTTATTCGACTTTCGAGTAAGGTCGGCCATTGTCGCCTTAACAACCTCGGACAAGTAATCACAATCATCGACATCGGTAATTAGGAAATACTCCTTTGCCCCGTCGTACGGTGGGCGTAGGATAACCTCACGCAGCATTGCTCGCACCGCCTCTGTCTGCTTGATATAGAGAGAGTTATCGCATATCAAGCCGAAGACCATGCCATCACAATAGATGCAGTAGTCGCCCATCATCTTGCGCACGGTAATCACCCCAGCACCGGCACACTGGTCTACGATATATTGTACGAAATCAGTGTTACTCGACATACCTCATCTCCATTTTATCCCAAAGTTACACATAATCTCGAAAACAAAAAAGAGAAAAAGCCGAAACTTTTTCTCTTTCATACTCTTAACTGCCTCCCTACTGCTCTGCCATTCGGCGGCCAGCATCGTAGGCTCTTTGCAAATCCTCCTCCCAATGAGCATCGCGCCAAGCATGCTTCGCCTCCTCGGAGAAGCTGCCAAGTTCGTAGTTGTCATATCTCGCCACCTGACATGTGTTATAGCCGATGATGCGTTCAGGCTCTCCGAGTGCCGTTGTGAGACACCACTCCATCGTGCCGAAATGGTTGCTGTTGTTGCGTTCGGGCGTGCCGTTCATAGTCTCGACAAGAAGCACAGGCATACGCTTTGGTGCGGTCAGGCTGTAATCGTTATACGAGAGCCACGGGAACGTCAGACGCTCCAAGAAGGCGCGCATCATGCCCGTAACCTCACCGAAATATATGGGTGAGCCTAATACTAAACCATCCGCCTCGGCAATATCGTCCAAGAGGGGTGAGAGTGCATCACGAAAGCGACAGACGTTCGATGCTTTGCCTTTGAGTTTACAAGCCATACACGACATACAACCCTTATAATCAAGGTCGTATAGTCGCACGCTCTTCACCTCAACATCCTCGCCTACGGACTTCGCGCCCTCGGCCACACGCTGCAACAGCTGCGCCGTATTCATACTCTTTCGTGGACCACCATCCACAATCACAATCTTCTTCATATAGCTCTGTATTTACTTCAAATTGTTCAAGATGTATGCCACTATTATTCCTCAAGTAGTTTGTGCTTATTCAACTACTTCAACATAAAAACTGACTGGTCGAAAGCCATCATTGCACGAGAGCATAGCCGAATGAGGGTTCTGCATCCACCCATCAAAGAAATTACCCCCGCCCATAGCCAATTCGCGCACAAATGGCAACAGGGTCTGCCAAGCACTATCACACATACCCTCAGGCTTCACACAATTCTCCACGATAAAGGTCTGCCCAAGACTCATATCGCAGGTATGTTCAATGGGGTTTTCGTATTTCGCCATAAGGTCTGCATACTGCGTAATACGCATCACAGTAATTTTTATCTTATTCATTTTATCTCGCCATTTATTCTGCGTTTAACAACCGAAAAAGCCTTTTGATAGAGTGCCGAGTCGGGCATCGTCTGAAGCATCTCCTCATGGTGGCTCATAGGCGTAGCCTCACCAAACACCTTGCGAAACTTCCAGATAAATTGATGTGATGCCATTGTGGTTCTATTTTACCTCAAAGGTACGCATAATTCAAAAAAGAACAGAGAAAAAGCTGAAACTTTTTCTCTCCACTCGCAGTCCACACAGTTATAGCCCACTACGTTTACACCCGAAATCTGGTAATGTATCGCAAAGATAAGAAATTCTCACATAAGAGTTTTCACAAATTCACGCTTTCTCAAAAAAATTCTATATCTTTGTAATGGCTTACGATGAAAATCGTTAAGTCGATATATGGTTGTGCATTATTAACTATTCTTCTGCGACCCAAAACTTCGCAAATTTTGTCAACAGGAGGAACGGTGATAGGCGCCACATGCGATGTTATATCGTCTGCACTACGTTTATGGCGTGGTGTGTGCTTGTATATACATCTGGCGTGGGTTGTCTGTCACTTATCCTTGTTGACGGGCAGCGAAGGCCTTGGGCGCGGGGTAAGCGGACAGTAGCCTGCGCTTTTTTATGGACTTATCCGGAAATAAAAGCCTATTAGATAGGGACTTGGTGGCATTCTTCGCTTCGCGCACCTCACCACCCGAGGCACTCGCACTCGCTCGCCGCTGGGCATACGAAGTAGCCCATACCGATAGGGTCGTCATCAGCGGCTTCCACTCACCCATAGAGCGTGCCGTATTGGATATCCTCCTTGCCGAGGGGTGCTCGGTAGTAGTCACATTGGGGCGCTCACTATATCGCAGAGTACCTGCGCATCTGCAATCTCCTTTCGACGAGGGCAGAGTGCTATTTGTATCGTTTAGAGATTATACACGCCCATCCCTCTCAAACTCGCAACTCCGCAACTGGCTCACCGCCGACCTTGCCACCGAAATCGTCTTTGCACCCTTCGACAGCCGCAGCCAGCTATCGACACTACATCACTCGCTCATCCACAGTCATATACGTTGCTCGCTACTTTAGCCTGCGTCGTGGTAGTTTACCGCACTATTTTGTTGCCCAACACAAAAAATTGTGCAAATCACTTGCAAAGTAAAAAATAATCTCTACCTTTGTTAACAGAATTGTTAAACAATATTGTTGAATGACAAAAAATAGCAATACGACAGAGAGGCAGAACAAAGAGCAGGAGATACTTGCGGCTGCCGAGCACGAGTTCCTAACCAAGGGTTATGATGGTGCGCGTACGACATCCATTGCCCAGACTGCTGGCGTTACGCACGCCATGCTCCACTACTACTTCCGCACCAAGGAGCAACTCTTCGAGCGCATCGTCGACGAGAAGTTCGCACAGATGTCGCACTCTATGTTCGCCATATTAGGTGACCCCTCGTTGCCCATCATCGAGCGTCTCAAGGGTGGTATAGCTGCTCACTTCGACTTTATCGCCGAGAACCCACAGCTACCACGCTTCGTAATCAACGAAATCGTCTCACGCCCCGAGCGTTACGAGGTGCTATACAAGCGCGCAGGTGCGATTATAGATGGAGTATACAAGGGGCTTCAGGAGGAGATAGACCGTGCGGCAAAGCGAGGCGAAATGGAGCCAACAGATGTGCGCATGCTCTTCATAAGCATCATGTCGCTCAACGTCTTCACCTTTGTGGCATACCCCTTTATGGAACCACTTATGGGCGAACTGATGGCCGACCGTGACCGCTTCCTCGCCCAGCGTAAGACCGAAAACATCGAGACTATCATTCGAAGAATAAAACGATAACGAGCCATGAAACAATCACTATTAACGCTGCTTATGGTCGTCAGCACGATGTGTGCGAGTGCACAGTCGCTCGAGGAGTGTCGACAGCTCGCCCGCGAACACTACCCCGAGATTGCGCAATACAACCTCATCGACCAGACCGAGCAGTATAATATCTCGAATGCTGCGCGTGCATGGATACCGCAGGTGATGGTATCGGCGCAGGCGACATATCAGTCGGCGACACCCACATACCCCGAGGCTTTCAGCAATATACTCACCGCCAATGGAGTAGAGATGGCGGGCATACGCAACGACCAATACAAGGTTGCGGTAGACATATCGCAAAATATCTGGGATGGCGGCATCTCGAAGGCAAACAAGGCAATAGCCACTGCCGAGGCCTCGGAGCAGCGTAGCCGTGTAGATGTATCGCTCTACGACCTGCAATCGCGTGTCGACAACCTCTACTTTGGCATATTGCTTCTCGACGAGCGCATGGCACAGACCGAGACGCTTATAGCTGTGCTTGAAAGCAACCTCGCGCGTATGCGTGCGTATCATAGTAATGGTATGGCGATGCAGGCGGATGTCGATGCCATAGAGGCGGAGCTTCTAACGGCCAAACAAGGACTCGGACAGATAGAGTCGTCGCGTGCAAGTTACCGCAGGATGTTGGAGGTATTTATTGGCACACCCCTCACCGATGAGAGCTTGGAGCGACCCTCGATGCCCACACTCGCATGTCGCATATCGGCACGCCCCGAACTTCGCATGTTCGAGGCACAAGAGAACCTAATAGAGGCGAAGCGAAGCGCGATAACCTCTTCGGTAATGCCCCGCTTCAGCGCCTTTGCGCAGGGGTACTACGGTTATCCAGGCATGGATATGTTCAAGAGTATGATGTCGTCGGAGTGGTCTCTAAATGGCATGATTGGCGTGCGCATGTCATGGAACATTGGCGCATTCTACACCAAGCGTAATAACCTCCAGAAGCTCAATGTTGCGGAGCAGCAGGTGGCCGTACAGCGCGACGTATTCCTCTTTAACAACGAGATGCAAAGCGTTCAATACGATGGCGAGATAGCACGCCTCGAGAAGGCAATCAAGGATGACGACCGCATCGTAGAGCTACGCCGCAATGTACGCATGGCTGCCGAGTCGCAACTCGAGAATGGAGTGATTGACGCAACAGACCTACTGCGGAAAATTACCGACGAGACAGCGGCAATGCTCCAGCGTAGCACCCACGAGATAGAACTTTTACAGGCAACATACGGACTTAAAACAACACTAAACCAATAGATTATGAGACGATTAGCATATATAGTCTTGGCGCTCCTTGTCGTATCGTGCGACGAGGAGGCGAAGTACGACGCACAGGGTACATTCGAGGCAACGGAGATAGTTGTATCTGCCGAGGGTACGGGGCGCATCCTTAACTTCGACGTCGAGGAGGGCATGCCCGTAGTTATGGGCGAGAGGGTTGGCAATATAGATAGCGCACAGCTACACCTACAACGCCGACAGCTTGTAGCACAGCAGGAGGCATTGCTCGGCTCTCGTCCCGACATTAAGACACAGGTGGCATCGATACGCGAGCAGATAGCGACGCAGAAGAGCGAGTTGGCGCGTGTCGAGAAGATGTTATGCGATGGCGCAGCAACAGAGAAGCAGCGCGACGACCTGGCAGCGAGCATCAGGCTCTTGGAGAGTCAGCTCGAGGCTACCCTATCGACGCTCAACATAAACACCGCAACGATAAATAGCAATGCCGTAGCCTTGGAGGCGCAGATAGCAGCCCTCGACGATAGGCTCGCAAAGTGCCGCATAGCATCGCCCATAAGTGGCACCGTGTTGGTAAAGTATGCCGAGGCGGGGGAGCTTGCAACCGTAGGCAAGCCACTGATGAGGATTGCCAATCTCGATGATATGTACCTACGCGCATACTTCACATCTGACCAGCTCGACGACATCAAGCTCGGAGACACGGTGACCGTCGTTGCCGACTTCGGAGAGGATAATCGTTACGAATACGAGGGTCGCATAGCATGGATATCATCCGAGAGTGAGTTTACACCCAAGACCATACAGACCAAGGAGTCGCGAGCAAATCTCGTATATGCTGTGAAGATTGCCGTAGAGAATGACGGCAGACTGAAGATAGGCATGGCTGGCGAAGTGATACTATAACCATGAATGCCATAGAGATACATAACCTCTCGAAGAGCTACGGCAAGCATAAGGCGCTTGACGACATATCGTTCGATGTGCGGCAGGGGGAGTTGTTTGGACTTATCGGCCCCGATGGCGCGGGCAAGACCACACTATTTCGTCTCCTCACGACACTGCTGCGTCCAAGCGCTGGTAGCGCAACAGTCGATGGCCACGATATAGTCAAGGAGTATCGTGCCATACGCTCGTGCGTGGGGTATATGCCTGGGCGCTTCTCCCTATACGGCGACCTCTCGGTGGAGGAGAACCTTAACTTCTTTGCCGCCATGTTTGGCGTTACAGTAGCCGAGTCGTACGACCTTATAGCGCCGATATACAGCCAGATAGAACCCTTCCGCAAGCGTCGCGCAGGCAAACTATCGGGAGGTATGAAGCAGAAACTCGCCCTATCGTGTGCACTCATTCACCGCCCCAAGGTGTTGCTCCTCGATGAGCCGACGACTGGTGTTGATGCCGTATCGCGTAGCGAGTTCTGGGATATGCTCGCAGGACTTAAGGAGCACGGCATAACCATCCTCGTCTCGACACCATACATGGACGAGGCGTCACGATGCGAGCGCATAGCACTGTGCAACGAGGGGCGCATACTCGGTATAGACACCCCAACGAATATCGTCAAAGCCTTCGACAAGCGACTCTACGGTGTTAGCGCCCGCAACATGTACTCGCTACTCGACAGGATGCGACATACGAAGGGTGTTGTCGACTGCTACCCCTTTGGCGAGCGCCACCACATGGTGGTCGACGAGGAATGCGACATAGAGCACCTTAAAATGGAGTGCACAGATATTGAGAGCTTTAATATTGTATCTGCGGAGCCTACCATCGAGGATATGTTTATTAAATTGATGAAGCGATGAGCGATGTTGTTATAAGCGTAAGAGAGCTCACCAAGCGCTTTGGTGACTTTACGGCCGTCGACCGCATATCGTTCGATGTGCATAGGGGCGAAATCTTTGGTTTCCTCGGCGCTAACGGCGCGGGTAAGACCACGGCGATGCGCATGTTGTGCGGCCTGAGCTACCCCACATCGGGCAGTGGCACCGTCGCAGGCTTCGATGTCATGCGCGAGGGTGAGAAGATAAAGCGACATATAGGCTACATGAGTCAGCGTTTCTCGCTCTACAACGACCTTACGGTATGGGAGAATATGCATCTCTTCGCAGGCATCTACGGGCTTACGAAGCGCGAGACCGAGGTGCGTGCCGTGGAGCTTCTCACACGCCTCAACTTCAGCCAAGAGCGCAACACCCTTGTGGGATCACTACCTCTCGGCTGGAAGCAGAAGCTATCCTTCGCCATAGCCACGATACATCGCCCCGAGGTTGTCTTCTTGGATGAGCCTACGGGAGGTGTCGACCCTGTTACGAGACGTCAGTTCTGGGAGATGATATACGAGGCCACAGAGGGCGGTACAACAATCTTCGTCACGACGCACTATATGGACGAGGCGGAGTACTGCTCGCGCGTATCAATCATGGTAGATGGCGAGGTACGAGCCTTGGATACGCCAGCACACCTAAAACAACAATTCGGCGCCGAGTCAATGGATGAGGTATTCCGCACATTGGCACGCGGTGCACAGAGAGGAGAGTAACAGATGAGACACAACTTTGGATCATTCGTAAAGAAGGAGTCGCTACACATACTCCGCGATAAGCGCACGATGCTCGTCGTGATGCTTATCCCCGTTGTGCTTATGGTGCTCTTCGGCTTTGCCATATCTACGGAGGTGAACAACGTGAATGTTGCCGTCGTAGCCCCCGAGCGCACCGATGGCGTCAGCGACGCTGTGGAGCGTCTCGCGCATAACGACTACTTCACATTCTGTGGATATATCGACGAGAGTGAGATAGACAAAGAGCTGCGTACGGGCGAGGTGGGCGCCGTTGTGGTCTTCGCCACCGACTACGACAGACGCGTAGCACAGATGGCCGAGGGTGTGCCCACAGCACCTCTTATTCAGCTTATTGTCGACGCCTCGAATATAAACACCGCAAGCTCGGCAACGACATATATGCAGGGCGTACTTCTCGGCACACAGTCGCAGCAGGCGATGTTCGAGACACGCATGATGTTTAACCCGCAGATGAGGTCGGCGTACAACTTCGTGCCAGGCATCATGGGTCTTATCTTCATCCTCGTATGTGCGATGATGACCTCAGTATCTATCGTGAGAGAGAAAGAGATGGGCACCATGGAGGTGCTACTCGTATCGCCCGTGCGCCCCGTGAAGATTATCTTCGCTAAGATGATACCCTACTTTGCCATCTCGTGCGTGGTACTTGTCTCCATACTGCTCCTTGCACGCTACCTATTAGGTGTGCCTATGAGCGGTGGCGTGTGGGGCATCTTCTCGCTATCGCTTCTATATCTGATGCTATCACTCGCGCTCGGACTGCTTGTCTCGACCATCGCCAAGACGCAGATGGCAGCACTCCTCATCTCCGCAATGGTGATGATGATGCCCATACTTATGCTCTCGGGCATGCTATTCCCTATCGAAAATCTACCCATCTTCTTTCAGTGGGTGTCGAACATAGTCCCCGCACGATGGTATATCGACGCGGTGCGTAAGATGATGATACAGGGGTTGCCCATGATGGCCGTATGGAAGAATTGTGCCATCCTGCTCGGCATGACTGTGGTAATAATGGGCGTATCGCTCAAGAAGTTTAACGATAAATTGGAGTAGCGTATGCGAGGATTTAAGATGCTGTTACAAAAGGAGTTCTTGCAGATTCGTCGCAATTCGTTTCTGCCCAAGCTCATCATCGCATTCCCCATACTGGTCATGCTTCTCATGCCACTCATAATGACCATGGATGTGCGTAATGTGAATGTCGCTGTCGTCGACCTCGACCACTCGACAGCCTCGCGCCGCATAGCGTCGCATATAGAGGCCTCGGAGTACCTCACATTGAGCCTTGCCACGGATGAGTATGCCGAGGCTCTGGAGGCTTTGGAGCAGGGCGATGTGGATGTCATCGTGCAGATTCCAGACGACTATGAGCGCGATATGGTTGTAGCCACCCCCGAGCGCATAAGCATCACCGCCAATGCTGTGAACGCCACGAAGGGCGGTATCGGCATGCAGTATGTCGTACACTCTATCGCTCATACGCTTAAGGAGCTACGCGGCGAGAAGAGCCCTGCGACACTCTCGGAGATGGTCACCGTAGAAAACCGCTATAACCCAACGCTCAACTACCGCCACTATATGATTCCGGCGCTGATGATAATCCTCTTCATCCTTATATGTGGCTTCCTGCCAGCATTGAGCATCGTTGGCGAGAAGGAGAGTGGCACCATCGAGCAGATTAACGTCTCGCCCGTCTCGCGCCTCACCTTCACGCTCGCCAAGCTTGTGCCATACTGGATTATAGGACTCTTCGTCGTGACGATAGCCATGCTTGTCGCCTACCTTGTTTATGGCCTTGCGCCCACGGGCTCAGTGTGGACGATATACCTTGGTGCGCTACTCTTCATATTGACCATCTCGGGCTTCAGCCTTACGATAGCCAACTTCTCGGAGACCATGCAGCAGACGATGTTTGTGATGTTCTTCTTCATCATGATTTTCATGCTGATGAGTGGTCTGCTGACACCCATCGACTCGATGCCGTTGTGGGCACAGCGCTTCACCATGATACTCCCTCCGCGCTACTATATCGAGATTTTGCGCTCGGTATACCTGAAGGGCACAACTCTTACGGAGCTGTGGGTTAACTTCGCCGCCTTGGGAGGCTTCGCCATACTCTTCAACACCCTTGCAGCGCTAACCTATAAGAAGCGCTCGTAATAACGCTACGGGCGCACTCGATTATCGCCTTGGCGCGGTGGAGATATTATACTCGTTCGACGACGAGCACTACACGATGATGCGCAACTGCTGGCTCGAGAATAACAAGTAAACCCTGCAACACATAGCAAAAAGATGAGGTTGGCCAAGCGGTCAACCTCATTACAATAAATATGGAAGTGTGAATTACTCTTCAGTGCGCTTATCACAGCACTCTGCCTTCTC
The DNA here is from genome assembly GCA_017503575.1 of Alistipes sp. Classification (GTDB taxonomy): domain Bacteria; phylum Bacteroidota; class Bacteroidia; order Bacteroidales; family Rikenellaceae; genus Alistipes. The sequence continues at coordinate 56,944 of JAFVSV010000067.1, forward strand.
ACACTCTGCCTTCTCACACTCTGCCTTCTCGCACTCTGGCTTGTTGCAGCACTCGCTCTTCTCACCCTCGCACTTGCCGCAGCACTCGGTCTTCTCACCCTCGCACTTACCGCAGCAATCTGTCTTCTCACCCTCGCACTTGCCACAGCACTCTGACTTCTCGCACTCTGCCTTGCAGCACTCGGTCTTCTCACCCTCGCACTTACCGCAGCAATCAGCCTTCTCGCAATCAGCCTTCTCGGCCTTATCGCAGTTATCGCAGTCGCCACCGTTGGTGCACTCCTCGCACTGCTGGTTCTTATTCTCGTCCTTCTTCTGCTCGCCACCGCAAGCTACCAATGTGAATGCTGCAAAGAGCATTGCAAATGCAAAAAACTTCTTCATAACTCTGTTATTTTAATGTTTTACCTTTAAGCTCATCACCGATGAACGAGAACAAAGGTAAGTAAAAAAATCTATTTATCCAATAATTTGTGCAAATTGGTTCTTTCGTGCTGTCCTTATGCCTGGCAACAGCCTATGTGACTACCACTTATTAACCCACTCGGGGTCGTGCTGGTTGCGTCTCATGTTCAGCTTGCCGTAGCTTCGTGCGAGGTCGTCGAGGAAGAGTAGGTGGCCGAGTGTCGAGTCGCGCTTCATGACGATATAGAGCGTCTCGTCCTTACGCATCTGGTCGCGGAAGGGGCGGTGGTAGAGTAGCGAGTCGCGAACAAGAGGGTCGAGTTGTAGGCAGTCGACCCTACGGCGCACGTTGGTGAGTGTGGCGAGGTCTATGCTGTCGCGACGAACAAAGGCACCGCTATATGTACCTATGAGCCTATTTCGTAGTATCAGCGCCTCCTCACTACTGAGGCAGTCGCCCACCGAGACCTTGAAGTAGGGCTTCTCGTATACGATATAGGAGTTTATCTCGGGGTACTCCTTATTGAAGCTCGCGATGATGTCGTCGGCGCGGTCGTGGGCAAACTGTGCATCGTCATAGAAGAGCACCACACGGTAGCCCAACACAGCCTTCTTGGTGGGCTGGTTCTCAACAGCGGCGATGGCATCTTGCGTACTGCGGTCCTCAACGACATCGACCCTCGCACCATCAATAGAGCGCAGGCCGAGTGTACTGCGCATACGCTCGATATTCTGTGCCGAGGCACTACCCATGGTCACAACAACGCCTGCGACCAGTGCTACAATGTTTAGAATAGTTCTATTCATAATCTTAAAATAACGTTACTCTACCATCTGCCATAACACCTCCACAGCATCCATCGCCGAGGGGTCACGGCCGAGGATGGTGCTCACAGCGATGCCCTCCTCCGCAAAATTACGCTTGAAGAGCCTTGTGCCAGCCCTCATCCTATACGATATCACCACATCGTCACCCGCACCCTCGATTATGCGCCACAGCAGCCGCCCAAGTGCAAACGAGCTGCGCGTCTCGAAGCGCAGTGGCAGTAGTATCTCGCTTGTCGCACGGCGCGGGATGACCACCTTGTCGCGTAACGATATGGTGGCGAGGTGGCTACCCTCGACATATATATCTACCTCACAACTCTTTATCTCGTAGCGCCATGCCGACTCATTGTCGAGCGTCACCCATAGGTTCATGCCCGATGTCGAGAGGTGCGACATCTTGGCGAAGCCCTCGAAGTGTAGCTTCTCGACCCATGGCTGCGCCTCGGCACGCGAGGTCATAGACACCATGGCAACGACCAAAAGTAGTATGCCTCTACACAGCGCGCGCATGCTACTTTGTGGCGATATATATCTGCGCTATGCCGAAGCTCTGCGAGCGACGCTTGACACTCTTGAAGCCCGCAGCCTTGAGCATCTCCACAAAGCGCTCGGGAGCTGGGAACTCATCCACCGACTCGGGAAGATATACATAGGCGCGCTTGTCCTTCGATATAAGGCCACCGATGCGGGGTATCAAGCGGTGTGCATACTGGGCATATACCCATCGCACAAACTTATTCTTGGGTGTCGAGAACTCCAACACCACCAACAGTCCGCCCTCCTTAAGTGTGCGCCACATCTCCTTTAAGCCGCGCTCTATATTCTCGAAGTTACGCACTCCAAAGGCTACGGTGACGGCATCTATCGAGCCATCTGCTACCATATGTAGATCCTCGGCATCGCCCTTCTCAAGCATTATGCGCTCCTCGAGGCCCTGCTTCTGTATCTTCTTGCGTGCCACGGCGAGCATCTCATCCGAGAGGTCGACGCCAAGTATCTGCGTGCGGTCGACACGCTTTGCCATGGCTATGGCGAGGTCGCCAGTGCCTGTTGCCACATCCATAATCTTCTTCGCCTTGGAGCGGCGCACGATGCGCATCACACGACGACGCCATAGGCGGTCGATATTGAGCGACATGATGTGGTTGAGCCTATCGTAGGTGGGGGCGATATTGTCGAACATCTCCTCTACCTGCTCCTTCTTTGTCTGTTCTTCGTTATAAGGTTTCATAGCGTAAACATTATATCGAGTTATTCATATCTCAATGCTTTGGCTGGTGCGCTCTTCGTCGCGAAGAGTGCGGGTATCAGCATCACTACTGCCGTTACGACCATCGTCGCCACAATGGCTACCACCCACCAGCCCCAGCATAGTGCCGCAGGGATGTGGGTGAGGATGTAACCCTCATTGGGCAGTGGCAGTGGCGCCCATATATGTTGTATCGACGCAACGACGATGCCCGCTATCGCGCCCCATACCACGCCGCGCCATGCGATAAAGATGGCACGATAGAGGAAGATGCGCACTACCGAGCGGCGCCGCATGCCCATGGCGCGTAGCTCGCCTATCATACGCTGACGCTCCAAGACGATGACAAGTAGCGATGTGGTCATATTTAGCAGCGCCACGACAATCATTATCACCGTTATTACCAGCGCATTAACATCGTGTGTGGCAAGCCACCCGAAGATATCTGGGAAGATGCGCTCTATGGCAAAGGCCTCGGCAAGCATGCCCTCGTAGAGGTATATCTCTCCCAACTGTCGGTTCATGTCGCGTTCCACAGCCATGGCGTCGGCATCCTCCTTGAGCCACACCTCATAGCCTGTAATAAGCGACGTATTGCCGTCGTACTCGCGTGCCACATTGGGCATGTCGGTGAGTGCTATGGCGTCGTCAACAGCGTCAATGCCAGTGGCATATACGCCCGACACGGTGAAGCGGTCGCGGAGCATGTCGCCCCTCTCGTCCATGAAGACTATCTCCATGCGGTCACCCACCTTGGCGTCCATCTTTCGGGCTATGGTCTGCGATAGTAGCACATCTTTCGAGCGCGGGGTGTTGCCTATACGTGGCATCACACCCTCGACGATGTGTCGCTCAAAGAACGATGTGTCGTAGCTCGCGTCGATGCCCTTTAGTAGCACGCCCGCCATGTTCTCCTCGCTCTTGATGACGCCCTCCTTGGCCGTATATGGCGAGTAACGCTCCACCTTGGGGCTATCGTCGAGCATCGACTCTATGGCCTCGATGCGCTCTATGCGCTGCTCCGAGACAATGCCCATGCTCTGTGGCGCGGTGATGACGATGTCGGAGGCCACGGAGGACATCAGCGCGTTGACATCATGCTTGAAGCCCACGACCACCGAGAGGGTCACGATGATGACCATAAGGCTTATGGCTGTGGCAATGGTTGCCACGCGCTCCATGATGCCGGCACGACCGCCACTCTTGCGACTCGACAGGCGCCGTGCTATGTCATATTCAACGCTCACGCTCGATAGTTTATTACACCGTGTCACGCGACACAATTACTTTGTAATTGGCAAAGGTAGTAAAAAAAGTTGAAAACTCAAAGATATGGAGGGCTTATGTCCTCAATTAGGAATTGCTCTCGGCGAATTGAAGGGCACAACTTTATCAACACTGCGTTGTTTATAATTTATAACAACTTACGCGGCTCTCACGATTGCCATTCGCCGAAAAATCCTTAATTTTGTGGATGCTTAAAGATTAAGATATGGCGAAACAGTATAACAAATCCTCAAAGAATAATAGCGAGGCCTTTGCGCAACTCGCTGACCTCGACGGCATTGCGCCCCCTCAAGCCCCCGAACTTGAACAGGCTGTACTGGGTGCCTTGATGCTCGAAAAAGATGCCATCGTCGATGTGCAGGAGTATATTAATGTCGACACCTTCTATGTCGAGGAGCATCGACTCATCTTCAAGGCGATACAGGAGCTATCCATCGAGATGAAGGCCATCGACCTCTACACCGTCACCGAGCGTCTCAAGTCGCAGCGTCTACTCACCAAGGTGGGTGGCGCGGCATACCTTGCACAGCTCACACAGCGCGTAGCGTCGGCGGCACATGTCGAGTTTCACGCCAAGATTATCGCACAGAAGTATGTTCAGCGCGAGCTTATACGCTCGGCAACAGAGATACAGCGTCGCTCGTACGACGAGGAGGTAGATGTCACGGAACTTATAGGCTTCGCCGAGCAGGAGATATTCCGCGTGTCGGACGGCAATGTGAAGCGCTCGGTGTTGCCCGCCTCGGACATCCTACGCAAGGCGTTGGCGCAGATTGAGGAGGCGTCAAAGACGGCTGGCGAGTACAACGGCGTGCGCTCGGGCTTCACGGATATAGATAGCATCACCCTCGGCTGGCAGCCCTCCGACCTTATAATCATCGCGGCACGCCCCTCGATGGGTAAGACCGCATTTGTGCTGACCATGGCGCGTAACATGGCCGTAGAGTTCAAGACCCCGGTGGCATTCTTCTCACTCGAGATGTCGTCGGTGCAGCTCATGAACCGCCTTATCGTCGCCGAGACACAGCTGAACTCCAAGTCGTTGCGCACAGGACAGCTGACCCCCGAGCAGTGGGTGCACCTCGAGAAGCAGACCGCCGAGCTTGGCCGCTCGCCACTATATGTCGACGACACCCCCGCACTCTCGGTATATGAGTTTCGCTCCAAGGCACGACGCCTCAAGACGCAGCACGACATCAAGCTCATCATCATCGACTACTTGCAGCTGATGACCGCCGCAACGCCCGAGACACGCGGCAACCGCGAGCAGGAGGTATCGCTCATCTCGCGTACGCTCAAGGCCATAGCCAAGGAGCTCGACGTGCCCATCATAGCCCTGTCGCAGCTCAGCCGTAATGTCGAGAACCGTGGTGGCTCGAAGCGTCCACAGCTCTCGGACCTTCGTGAGTCGGGAGCTATCGAGCAGGATGCCGACGTTGTAGCCTTCATCCACCGCCCCGAGTACTACGGCCTTACGACAAGCGAGAATGGTCTCTCTACGGCAGGCATGGCGGAGATTATCATCGCCAAGCACCGTAATGGCGAGGTCACCGATGTCCCCATGCGCTTTATCAAGGAGCAGGCGAAGTTTGCCGATGCCGACGCCTCGGCTGTGGCTGCCATAACATCGGGAGGCCCTGTGCAGATGCAGGAGAGCTACGACACCTTCTCGTCGAGTGGCAACGATGGATTGGCTCCTATGGGCGTGCAGCCCGCAGGCATGTCAGGAGGCATGTCGGGAGGTGTCCCTGCAGACTTCGACATAGCCCCATTCTAACCATTGTAGAGTATGTTTGTCAAGGTACATACGGGTGCCATCGCTGGCATCGAGGCTGTGCCCGTCACCGTCGAGGTAAATGTCGCCTCGGGAGGCCTCGGGCTCTTCCTTGTGGGTCTCCCTGATAACACCATCAAGGAGAGTGAGCAGCGCATACACGCCGCCTTCGAGAACTCGGGGTATAGGCTCGTGGCGAAGAAGACAGTAGTAAACCTCGCCCCTGCCGACCTACGCAAGGAGGGCTCGCAGTACGACCTACCCATAGCCATAGCCATCCTCGCCGCCACGGAGCAGATTGTAGCTACGATGCTCGACGACTCGATGTTCATCGGCGAGCTCTCGTTAGATGGCACGCTACGCCCCGTGAAGGGCGTCCTGCCCCTCGTCGTCATGGCACGCGAGCGAGGCCTGAGGCGCGTCTTCATGCCCCACGACAATGTCGCTGAGGGTGCTGTTGTCGAGGGCATTGATATTGTAGGTGTAGGCTCGTTGGTGGAGATGTGCCAGGTGGTCATGGGGCGTATGCCCTACACGGCTGCCGAGTGCGCCATTGCCGCAGATGAGGATACTTCGACAAGTGACTATGCCGAGGATTTCGCCGATGTCAAGGGTCAACAATATGTCAAGCGCGCCCTTGAGATTGCCGCAGCTGGTGGCCACAATGTTATCATGGTGGGTGCCCCGGGCTCTGGTAAGACGATGCTTGCACGACGCATGCCCACCATCATGCCTCCCATGACGTTGGAGGAGGCGTTGGAGACCACGAAGATACACTCCGTGGCGGGTAAGATAGGTACCCAGCACGGCCTTATGCGCACACGCCCCTTCCGTGCCCCTCACCACCTCACATCGCAGGTGGCACTTATAGGCGGTGGCCAGTCGCCACAGCCTGGCGAGGTGTCGTTGGCGAATAACGGCGTCTTGTTCCTCGACGAGATGCCCGAGTTTGGCCGTAGCGTCCTCGAGGTGCTGCGCCAGCCCTTGGAGGATAGACACATCACCATATCGCGTGCCAAGTATAGCGTCGACTACCCCGCTAACTTCACGCTTATAGCCTCGATGAACCCATGCCCCTGCGGCTACTATAACCACCCCACGAAGGAGTGCAGCTGCTCGCCTGCCGCCGTACACCGCTACATGTCGCATATCTCGGGCCCCCTCATGGACCGTATAGATATACACATAGAGGTTGTGCCTGTCGAGATTTCGGAGATGTCGAGCACCGCACCTGCCGAGTCGAGTGCCACGATACGCGCGAGGGTCACGGCAGCCCGCGAGGTGCAGATGCGCCGCTTCGAGGGTACGGAGATATACTGCAACGCCATGATGAATAGCGCCATGCTGCGTCGCTTTGCGCCCCTCAGCCGCGAGTGCTCAACACTCCTCGAGCAGGCCATGACGCGCCTAAACCTCTCGGCACGCGCCTACGACCGCATAATAAAGGTGGCACGCACCATCGCCGACCTTGAGGGCGTGGATGCAATCACCACGGCACATATATCGGAGGCAATAGGCTACCGAGCGTTAGACCGCGAGAGCTGGGGTAGGTAACCACGCTTTGATAGTTCCGTAATATTTACTACCTTTGTGCATATAATAAAAATATAAGAGGATGAAATACGCAATAATCTCTACCGAGAAGGGTGATATGAAGGCGGAGCTCTACGAGAAGGAGACCCCTATCACCGTTGATAACTTCGTTAAGCTCGCCGAGAGCCACTTCTACGACGCCCTATGCTTCCACCGCGTCATTCCCGACTTCGTCATCCAGGGTGGTTGCCCCAAGGGTGATGGTACGGGTGGCCCGGGCTATACCATCCCATGCGAGACACGCGCCGAGCGTCAGTACCACGACCGTGGCGTTCTCTCTATGGCGCACCGCGGCCCTAATACGGGCGGCTCGCAGTTCTTCATCTGCCATAACCGCATGAACACCCAGCACCTCGATGGCGTGCATACTTGCTTCGGCAAGGTTATCGAGGGCACAGATGTTATCGACGATATTCGCCCTGGCGACCTTATCCTCTCTATAACTATCGTTGAGGAGTAGCGATGAGCACGATGCACGACCTACAACCACTCTTCGGCGAGTGTAGCGCTGAGCCCATGTATATCGCAGGGCCATGTAGCGCCGAGAGCCGCGAGCAGGTGCTCGCTGCGGCACGCGGCGTTGCTGCCTGTGGCATCCCCATCTTCCGTGCTGGCGTGTGGAAGCCCCGCACGAAGCCGGGGTCGTTCGAGGGTGTTGGCGCCCCCGCCTTGGCATGGCTTATCGAGGCGCAGCGGGAGTATGGACTGAAGGTCATCACCGAGGTTGCCACGCCCGAACACTTGGAGCTTGCACTGCATGCAGGCGTCGATGGCGTGTGGATAGGTGCTCGCACCACAACAAATCCCTTTGCCATGCAGCAGATTGCCGATGCGTTGCAGGGCGTGGATACGGCCGTCATCGTCAAGAACCCCGTTATCCCCGATGTAGACCTCTGGATAGGCGCCATCGAGCGTATATATAATAGCGGCGTGCGCCGTATTGCAGCTGTGCATCGAGGCTTCGGCTCGCACCATACTACGGCCTACCGCAATGCACCACAGTGGTCGGTGCCTATCGAGCTACACCGCCGCCTGCCCTCGCTGACGATACTCTCCGACCCGAGCCATATAGGCGGCCGCCGCGAGTTTATAGGGCGCCTGTCGCAGCAGGCCATGGACGTTGGCTTCGACGGCCTAATGATAGAGTGCCACCCGACACCCGACGAGGCACTCAGCGACGCTATGCAGCAGATAACACCCGCGGAGCTTGGCGAGATGTTGCGAGGTATAAAGCTGCGCCGCGTGGCCGTTGCGGATGACGAACTCGATGAGCTTCGCCGTCATATCGACACTATTGACAGCCGCCTTGTAGAGCTTTTGGCGGAGCGAATGGATGTAGCACGCGCCATTGGCGATTATAAGTTGCGCCACGATATCGCCGTTGTGCAGCGCGACCGCTATAATGAGCTTCTGACAATCGCCGAAAATAGGGCTATGTCGATGGGGATGTCCCGAGAGTTTATACATCAGATTTTCAGCGCCATACACGAGGAGTCAGTGAAGTTGCAGGTAGAGAAGATGCGCAAGGAGTAAAAAAAAATAAAAAAAAGTTGCGAAAAAATTTGCAGAATAAAAAATTTGGTGTACCTTTGCACTCGCAATCGAAAAGGTTGTAGTCGTAAAATTTAAGATGTTAGTGTTGCGGAAATAGCTCAGTTGGTAGAGCACAACCTTGCCAAGGTTGGGGTCGCGAGTTCGAGTCTCGTTTTCCGCTCAACGAAGAAAAGCAGTCCAAACGGGCTGCTTTTTTCGTTGGAAACGATGGCTCGCACGAAGCGACCCCACTCACCCCTATCAGGGGTCGGGGGTGTAAATATAATGGCTCACTTGCAAATTCCGGTGGGGCGCGAAAAAGTTATGCAAAAATTGTAGCTAAACGAAATATAAAGAAAGGTATATCGCTGACACCACGGAATTGATTTCTAAAAGCTTTCACTTTAGCA
>JAFVSV010000068.1 GCA_017503575.1 Alistipes sp.
GAGGCTATGGAGAACAAGCTCGTAGTAGGCTCACAGGCGCGTATCCTATATGCCGACTCGGAGGGTCGTACACGCATCGCCTTGGCATTCAACGAGGCTATCAAGCGTGGCGAGATATCGGCACCTATCGTGCTCGGCCGTGACCACCACGACGTATCGGGTACTGACTCACCATATCGTGAGACATCGAACATCTACGACGGCTCGCAGTTCTGCGCCGACATGGCTGTTCACAACGTCATCGGTGACTCGTTCCGCGGCGCTACATGGGTATCTATCCACAATGGTGGCGGCGTAGGCTGGGGCGAGGTTATGAATGGTGGCTTCGGCATGGTCATCGACGGTTCGGAGGACTCGGCACGCCACATCGAGGAGATGTTGCTCTGGGACGTAAACAACGGTATTGCACGCCGCAGCTGGGCACGCAACGAGGGCGCTATGTTCGCCATCAAGCGCGAGATGGAGCGCACACCACTCCTTAAGGTTACACTGCCCAACCTCGCAGATATGGAGCTTATCAACAAAGTGTATAACGAAAACAAGTAACGACAATGATTCATTATATTAGTGCAGAGCGTTTGACTATCGCTCGCGTAGAGGAGATCTTAACCAAGGGCTACAAACTTGCTTTGAGCGACGACGCTAAGGCTCGTATAAATAAGTGCCGCGAGTATCTCGACAAGAAGATGGAGGATGCTGGACGTCCTATATACGGTGTTACCACAGGCTTCGGCTCGTTGTGCAACATCTCGGTAGAGAAGGAGGGTCTATCACAGCTCCAGAAGAACCTTATGATGTCGCACGCCTGCGGTACAGGTCAGCGCGTACCATCGGAGATTGCTCGTCTCATGATTCTACTCAAGGTGCAGTCATTGTCATACGGCCACTCGGGTGTACAGCTAATCACCGTTGAGCGCCTCATCGAGATGTTCAACAACAACATCATCCCCGTAGTATATGAGCAGGGCTCGTTGGGTGCCTCGGGCGACCTTTCACCACTTGCGCACATGTGCTTGCCACTATTGGGCTTGGGTCATGTAGAGATTGACGGCGAGGTTGTCGAGGGCAGCGTGATGATGGAAAAGATGGGCTGGGAGCCTATAACACTCTGCTCGAAGGAGGGTCTTGCGCTCCTTAACGGCACTCAGTTTATGTCGGCATACGGCGTATACTCACTCATCAACGCACAGCGCTTGAGCCGTTGGGCTGATAGCATCGGCGCTATGTCTCTCGACGCATTCGATGGTCGTATGGAGCCTTTCGAGCACAACGTACACGCCATACGTCCACACAATGGACAGATTGAGACAGCGCGCAACTTCCGCGACATCTTGGCAGGCAGCCAGATTGGTCAGCAGCCCAAGCAGCATGTTCAGGATCCATACTCATTCCGCTGCATACCACAGGTACACGGCGCATCGAAGGATACTATCGCATACGTTGCAAGCGTTCTCGAGACCGAGATTAACTCGGCTACCGACAACCCAACAGTATTCCCCGACAGCGATGAGGTAATCTCGGCAGGTAACTTCCACGGCCAGCCTATCGCCGTAGCTATGGACTTCTTGGCTATCGCCGTAGCAGAGCTCGGTAACATCTCGGAGCGCCGTACATATAAGCTCATCTCGGGCGCACGCAACCTGCCTAACTTCCTTGTTGCTAACCCAGGTCTCAACTCGGGCTTCATGATTCCACAGTATACCGCAGCATCTATCGTGAGCCAGTCAAAGGGCTTGTGCTGGCCAGCGTCGTGCGACTCTATCCCATCGTCACAGGGTCAGGAGGATCATGTCAGCATGGGTTCTAATGCCGCCACGAAGCTCTGGAAGGTTGTGCAGAACACCGAGCGTGTGTTGGCTATCGAGCTTATGAACTCGGCACAGGCACTCGAGTTCCGCCACCAGATGACAGGTCTACGCTCATCGGAGGCTGTGGAGGCAATGTTCGATGCCTACCGTAAGGTTGTGCCATTCGTGGACAACGATACTGTGATGTATCCACACATCGCAACATCCGTAAACTTCCTCAACGACTATGAGCCTACTTGTTAAAAATATAGGTATGCTCGTCGGCATCGACGAGAGTGGCCGCCTAAAGGTCGAGGGTAAGGCGATGGCAGATATCGCCATGCTCGAGAATGCATGGCTACTCACCGATGGCGAGCGTATCAAGGATTATGGCACCATGGAGTCGCTACCCTCTGCGGAGGGTTGCGACATCCTCGATGCCGAGGGTGGCTGGCTATTCCCCTCGTTCTGCGACTCACACACGCATATCGTCTATGCTGGTAGCCGCGAGCAGGAGTTCCTCGATAAGATTAACGGTCTATCGTACGAGGAGATAGCCAAGCGTGGTGGCGGTATCCTTAACTCGGCAGATCGTCTGCACGACACCTCGGAGGATGAGCTATATCGTCAGGCTATGGAGCGCGTACAGGAGATTATCCGTATGGGTACGGGCCTTGTAGAGATTAAGTCGGGCTACGGCCTCACTCTCGAGGACGAGCTTAAGATTTTGCGCGTCATACGACGCATTCGCGAGACATCGCCTATTGCCGTTCGCGCAACATTCCTTGGCGCTCACGCCGTGGGTCGCGCCTACAAGGGTCGCCAGGCAGAGTATGTAGAGCATGTATGCAACGATATGATACCCGCCGTTGCTGCCGAGGGCTTGGCAGACTTTGTGGATGTATTCTGCGACCGTGGCTTCTTCACTGTCGAGGAGACAGCAAAGATTATGGCTACGGGTGCAAAGTATGGCATGCGCGCGAAGATTCATGCCAACGAGCTCGCCGTATCGGGCGGTGTCGAGATTGGCGTCGAGCATAAGGCGTTGTCTGTTGACCACCTCGAGTCTATGGGTGACGAGCAGATTGAGGCACTTCGCGGCTCGGAGACTATGCCTACGATGTTGCCTGGCTGCGCCTTCTTCCTCGGCATTACATACCCTCCTGCGCGTAAGATGATTGACGCTGGGTTGGCAGTAGCCCTCGCCTCGGATTTCAACCCTGGCACAGCACCCTCGGGCAATATGCGCTTCGTAGTGTCGCTCGGCTCTATTAAGATGAAGATGACTCCCGCCGAGGCACTAAACGCTGCAACGCTCAACTCGGCATGCGCCATGGGCGAGAGCCGCAACTATGGCTCTATTACGCGTGGCAAGGTGGCAAACTTCTACATCACAAAGCCTCTACCATCACTCGCATACCTTCCATACGCACACCAGACACCGGTGATTCGTGATATTGTATTGAAGGGTAATCGTATAACAGAATAGTGTGATTATGAATAAGTTGATAAAATCGAGCATCGCTATTATGGCGGCCGTAGCCATGGTTGGTTGCTGCTCGGAGTGTAACAAGAAGGAGTGCGGCAGCGAAACATCGTGCGACAAGCAGGCAGCCGTTGTGGATAATATCATGACGCGCCGCTCGATACGCGACTACAAAGATGAGCCCGTTGACCGCGAGCAGATGGCCAAGGTGTTGGAGTGTGGCATATATGCACCCAGCGCCATGAACATGCAGGCGTGGGCAGTACGCGTTGTCGACTCGAAGGAGTTTATCGACGGTGTTACAGCTATTGCCGTAGCGCAAAACCCCAAGCTCAAGGAGCAGGAGGGCTTCCGCAACCTCTTCCGCAATGCCCCTACGGTAGCCTTTATAGCTATTCCGGAGGAGAGTTATAGCGGCGAGTTCGATAGCGGTCTCTTGGCCGAGAATATGATGCTCTCGGCATGGAGCATGGGTATCGGCTCATGCTGCTTGGGTAGCGTCATACCGGTAATGAATAGCGAGGAGGCAAAGCCTTACTTGGAGCGTTTGGCACTACCCGATGGTTACAAGCTGATGATAGCCATTGCCTTTGGCTACCCCGCCGAAGAGACTCCCACGGCACCAGCGCGTGACGCATCAAAGGCTTACTACATCGAGTAGCGCTAACGATACTTATTAGTTAAGGACGGCGGGCACTGACCTACCGTCCTTTACTTACATTGGTTAGCCGCAGATAGGTATAATAGAACCACGATCCGATTTGTTGTCAGAGTGGTGCAGTAGTGGCGTTGACATGATAAATCACCGGATGGGACATAGTGTTGTGTATTTCCTATTCGGGGATTTGATTGAGGCGTCGCTAATGCGCTGCTATCACAACAAATTTGTTGTCAGAAGGGGTATAATTTGGCGCCGATAAAGAGAAAGAGCGGATGGGACATACTTGATGTATTTCCCATTCGCTCTTTTGATTGAGGCGTCGAAGGATGCCCCTTATCACAACAAATTTACTTCTTCTCCGAACAAAGTCGCCGATGAACACCCTGTGATGCGCACACGGACATAGTCGCCAATATTGTGGTTACCACGGTCGAAGACAACCATCTTGTTCTGCGATGTACGACCCGAGAGCTGCTTATCACTACGCTTCGAGGTTCACTCAACCAATATCTCAAACTCCTTGCCCACATCACGCTTGTTGCTCTCCTCGGATAGCTTGTTTTGCAGGTCGATAATCTCGGTAAGGCGGCGTGTCTTAACATCCTCGGGGATGTCGTCGCCGAGGTTACGCTGGGCGAAGGTACCTGGGCGCTCCGAGTACTTGAACATATAGGCGAAGTCGTAGCCCACCTCTCGCATGAGCGATAGTGTTGCCTCGTGCTCCTCCTCGGTCTCGTGTGCGAAGCCGGCGATAAGGTCGGTGGTAATGGCGCAATCGGGCATATAGCGACGTATAGCCTCGACACGCTCCAAGTACCACTCGCGCGTATACTTACGGTTCATGCGCTTGAGCATCTCCGTAGAGCCAGACTGCGCAGGAAGGTGTATCGCCTTGCATATATTGGGCATCGACGCCATGGTCTCGAGGAGCTTATCGCTGATATCCTTGGGGTGTGACGTGGCGAAGCGAACACGAAGTAGTGGCGATATCTCTGCCACACGCTTCAACAACTCGGGGAAGTCAACCTCACCCGTACGGTATGAGTTGACATTCTGGCCGAGGAGTGTCACCTCACGGTAGCCATTCTCGAAGAGCGTGCGTGCCTCAGCAATGATGGTCTGGGCATCGCGGCTACGCTCTATGCCTCGTGTATAGGGGACCACGCAGTATGAGCAGTAGTTGTTACAGCCACGCATGATGGCTATGAAGGCGCTCACGCCATTCTTATCGAGACGCACAGGAGCTATCTCGGCGTATGTCTCCTCCTTCGAGAGCTCGACATTAACGCTCGTAGAGCCACCGTCTACCTCGCGTACGAGGCGTGGCAGGTCGCGGTAGGCGTCAGGGCCAGCAACGATGTCAACACCCGTACCGCCCTTCGTAAGCTCCTCCTTGAGGCGCTCCGCCATGCAGCCGATGACGCCAATTATGAGTGAAGGCTTCTGCTTACGCATGCGACGCATCTCGCTGAGGCGTCCCCATATACGCTGCTCGGCATTATCGCGTATCGAGCAGGTGTTGATAAGCACGATATCAGCCTCCTCAAGGCTCTCTGTATAGCGATATCCCTCCTGCTGCATGATGGATACCACAATCTCACTGTCGCCAACATTCATCTGGCAACCATAGGTCTCGATATATAGTTTACGACCACTGCCCGTCAGCGGGCGTAGGTTATTCATGTTTACATTCATACTGTGTTTACTTGGCGTAAATGAGCATTTTTCAAACAAGAGAGATGCAAAATGAGTTCCTCAAAACAATTTTACTCTGTGGGCATATCGTCTTCCTTGGGGAACGGCTTAAAGCCCTCGCCAAAGGTGTCATAGGCATCTGTCACGACAACGAATGCGCGAGGATCGAAGTCCTTAATCTTCTGCTGTACAGTACGCACCTCCTTGCGGCTCACGACAAGGAAGATCATCTCCTTATCGTTCTCGGTATACATACCCTTAGCCTTGATGTATGTACCACCACGATTTAGCTCCTTGAGGATGTAGTTACGCATACTTGCCGAGTGCTCATCGCAAATAATATAGAGTAGCTTATCGCGCGATGCGCCATCAATGGTATAACCGAGCACCTTGGCATTAACGAAGATGCAGACTCCCGAGTAGAGCGATAGCAACAAACCTGCGCCCTCCTTACCATCGGGAAGACCGATACCGAAGCCGATGACGATAAGACCGCAGAGGACGATGATAGCATCCGAGAGAAGCACGCCGTTGGCAAACTTCATCTTGGCAAACTTATGTAGGAGCATACCTGTGATATCGGTACCACCCGTAGCAGCGTTATTGCGAATAACGATACCCACACCTACACCACTGAAGCAACCACCGATGATGGCAGCGAGCATAAGGTGATCCGAGAGGTTAACCGCGCCATCGAGCAACAACGATGGGTCGAGAGACTCGATAGCTGCCGAGTTGGGGTATGCCAACTTATCGAGAAGATTCATGATACCTGGAGTGACGAACGATGCGAAGATGGTGCGACCACCGAGCTTACCGCCAAAGAGCAATAGCGCTGTGAGGATAAGTGGCACATCGAACATATAGCCGAAGGTACCCACCTGAATAGATGGGAAGATGTTATGTAGCACGACCGCCAGACCGTAGATACCACCAGGCACCAAGTCGTAAGGGTTGATGAATACGACAAAGGCTACTGCCACAAGGAAACATCCGAAGACAATCTTACCCATTGATGCCCACCAGCGCCAATCGACGATTGACTCCTTGGCCGATGTCATAAGGTTAGTTAGGTTGAGTTGTAATTTCATAAATATTCATTTTTGTTATTTTATGCAATAAGAACTATCAAAGGTATAATTTTTTTCGAAAATATGCAACGTTAGCTGCGCTTTTTTTCGTAGCACCGCCACAAGAATAGCCGTTTTTGAAAGATTGAAATTTCGTTTTTCAAAAAAATGTTGTATCTTTGTATAATTTCGGACACACCGCAACATAGAGATGTTGCTGATTACAAATTAATTACTACACTTATGACTGAGTGGGGACCACTAACATACTATTGTGCGATAACGCTTGTTATCATCGCCTACCTATTAGGCTCGATACCCAGCGCCGTATGGATTGGAAAGAAATATTATGGCATAGATATTCGCGAGCACGGCTCAATGAATGCAGGTACTACCAATATGCTACGCGTGTTGGGCAAGCGCGCTGCGATACCTGTGTTCATCATCGACTTCTTCAAGGGCTTTGGTGCCGTGCAGCTCACCTTCATCATGAAGTTCGACGACGCCATCAACGACCCATGGCTTATAAACCTGCGTATCATAGCCACCATAGCTGTGGTCTTGGGCCACATCTTCCCCATATTTGCTAACTTCAAGGGCGGCAAGGGTGTAGCTACGCTCCTCGGTGCCGGCACTGGCATCTACCCTCCACTTGTGCTTATATGCTTCGGCGTGTGGTGCCTCGTGTTCGCCATCTGGCACTATGTATCGTTGGCATCCATCATTGCAGGGTGCTGCTACCCTCTTCTGGTAATGATATTCTCATTTATCAACCACAACCCTGCGGCACCTATGATGACCGTTCCGTTTATCATCTTCTCATGGGTCGTAGGCATCATGCTTGTCTGGACACACCGCAAGAACATCGTTCGACTGCGCGAGGGAACGGAGTCCAAGATATACATCTGGCGTCCGCCACATCATGAGGGACGAAATTAGCAGTGGGAGGACTTATGCCCTCAATTAACAATTAGAAATAAGGGGTGGGTACGCTTGATTAAAATCAAGAGTTTTGCTATCAGAGAGTTTTCAGGGAGATATCAGAGAGCGATTTTATGCCTATCTGATATCTCCCAGTCTTTTCTCACTCTTCTCCCTGACATCTCTCAGTCTTCTCACTTCTCACCTGCGGGCAACGCCCACAACTATTAAGCAGGCTGAGCCTGCATGTTGTGACTATTTCATTGCTCTATGCTAACTGCTAATTGACACAAAAAAGGAGGCTGAATAAAAAGTGTATTTTGTCGTTATGCTTGCCCTCAAAATGCTCATTTACGCCAAGTAAACTCCGCTTTTTCGGGCTTCGCATGCCTAAAACTACATCTTTTTCTTCAACCTCATAACAAAAAACGGGGATGGCTAAAATACTTTTTAGTCACCCCCCTATAATCGACGGCTACATTACGCCGTCAGCACCACTACTCAAGATTCATCTGGTCGATAAGAGCCTTAGTCTTGGGCGCATGACCGCGGAAGTTCTTATAGAGAGTCATAGGATGCTTGTGGCCACCCTTCTCCAACACCTCGCGGCGGAACTTGTCGGCAACCGTCTGGTTGAAGATACCCTCCTGTTTGAAGTATGAGAAGGCATCAGCAGCAAGCACCTCTGCCCACTTATAGCCATAGTAACCAGCAGCATAGCCACCACTGAAGATATGCGTGAAGGCGGGGCCCATAGCCGTACCCTCAACAATAGGGGTAATCTGCGTAGGAGCGATTGCCTTAACCTCGAAGTCGAGGATGTCGCCAGTATAAGGCTCGGTGATTGTATGCCATGCCATATCGAGCATGCCGAACGAGAGCTGACGTACGTTGAAGTATGCAGCAAGGTAGTTCTTGGCAGCTACGAGCTTCTCGATAAGCTCCGCAGGCATAGGCTCGCCTGTCTGGTAGTGCTTTGCCCAGAGGTCGAGGTACTCCTTCTCAGTAGCCCAGTTCTCCATAATCTGTGATGGTAGCTCCACGAAGTCGCGCTTCACCGATGTGCCGTTGATAGACTCATACTTACCGTGTGCGAGGATGCCATGGAGGCCATGACCGAACTCATGGAGGAAGGTGGTGAACTCATCGAAGGTGAGGAGCGAAGGTGTGTTGCCCGTAGGCTTGGTGAAGTTCATCACGAGCTGCACTAAAGGACGCTGCTCGGCACCATCAACAACGCGTACGCCGCGGAACTCGGTCATCCAAGCGCCCTGACGCTTCGACTCGCGTGGGAAGAAGTCGAGGTAGAGGATTGCCATAAGCTCGTTGTTAGCATCGCGCACCTCGTAAACAGTAGCCTCGGGGTGGTATGTATCAATGTTATCCACCTGCGTGAAGGTGAGGCCATAGAGCTTACCTGCGAGCATGAAGACAGCCTCCTTTGCGTTCTCGAGCTGCAAGTATGGCTTAATCTGCTCGTCGTTGATAGAGTACTTCTCCTCCTTATACTTCTCGTTGTAGTATGCCCAATCCCATGGCATGAGTGTACCCTCGTGGCCAAGGCTATGTGCATACTCGCTCACAGTATTGTAGTCCTTGCGAGCATACTTCAACGTAGCCTTATTGAGCTGATTGAGGAACTTATTAACGCTCTTTGTGCTCTCTGCCATGCGGTCCTCCAAGACGTAGTCTGCATAGCAGTCATAGCCAAGCAAGTTGGCGATGCGGAGACGAAGCTCGGCAATACGGCGGATGTTCTCCATGTTGTCGTTCTCACCACCTACACCACGGGTGTTATAGGCGCGATATAGCTGCTCCTTGATGTCGCGCTGTGTAGAGTATGTCATGAAGGGGACATAGCTTGGCGCGTGAAGCGTAACGGTCCAACCCTCCTCGCCGCGTGCCTGGGCCTCGGCAGCAAGGCCCTCCTTAACGAAGTCGGGAAGCTCGGCAACCTTTGCTGGGTCTGTGATGTTGTACGAGTAGGCATTGGTTGCAGCCAAGGCGTTCTGACCAAACTGAAGTGTGAGCTGCGAGAGCTCCTCTGAATACTGACGATAGAGCTCCTTAGCCTCACCCTCGAGCAAAGCGCCCGAACGAGCAAAGCTCTTGTAGGTCTCCTCGAGGAGCATCATATCCTCCTCGTCGAGGTTAAGGCTCTCGCGCTGGTCGTATACGGCCTTTACGCGCTCGAAGAGCTGTGGGTTAAGCGAGATGTCGTTCGACAAGTTCGTAAGCTTGGGGGTGACATCCTGTGCAATACGCTGCATCTCCTCCGATGTAACACAGTTGTTCAAAACGAAGAATACGCCCGATACGCGACTAAGCAGCTCGCCAGACTCAGCCATGGCAACGATGGTATTCTCGAAAGTAGCAGGCTCTGGGTTGTTAGCGATAGACTCTATCTCGGCGCGGTTTACAGCGATAGCGTAGTCGAAGGCTGGTCCGTAGTGCTCCAACTCGATAGCAGAGAATGGAGGTGTCTGATAGGGGGTGTTCCACTCCTCAACAAGAGGGTTGCCCACCAAAGACTCGGGCATGCGCACGCCACCATTCTCGGGGAGGTCGCATGTTGTAGAGGCAAGTGTCAATGCTGACATGATAAATGATAGTGTTGTCATAAATATTAAAAATGGTTTATTAGGTTACTTCTTTCGTCGTGAGTTCTACTCTGGCTCAACCACATTGCGCTTCACCGTATTCACACTCTTCTCGGGCACCTTGGCATTAACATCCATAGGTGTGCGCATGCGAACCGTACCTCCTGGGCGGATGTCGGGGCGCTTACCTGCGACAGGGGTAATCTCCGTAGATAGTGTCTCGTCAGCCTCATCAATCTCGCTCGGCTCCACTATCTCGGGCTCACGCCATAAGCCACGAGCGCGCAACATAGGCTCCTTGTTAGGCTCGGCACCGCGGAACGTACGATACATCTCCATGCCTGGCTTCTGACCACCCTGCGCCAAGAGCTCATAACGGAATGTAGCGGCGAGCTCTGGGTCGCATATATCACGACACTCTTTGAACGCTGCAAAGGCATCCTTATCGAGCACCTCTGCCCACAGGTAGAAGTAGTAGCCCGCAGAGTAGCCACCATTGAAGATATGGGCGAAGTAGGTATAGCGATAGCGAGGCTCAATCTCTGGGATGAGACCACGGCGTGTAGCAAGGTTATACTTCTCGAATGCCTCAACATCGAGTGTTGCGGGGAACTCCTCGAGCGAGTGGATATCCATGTCGATAAGTGCCGCGGCTGTCAGCTCGAGGGTTGTGAAGCCCTGGTTGAAGAGCGCAGCATTCTGGATACGCTTGATAAGGTTATCGGGGATAACGGCATCTGTCTTGTAGTTGATAGCGTAGTTACGCATAATCTCAGGCTCGAATGCCCAGTTCTCCATAATCTGCGATGGGAGCTCCACGAAGTCACCCTCAACCTCAGTCAAACCGCGATACTTAACATCGGCAAAGAGGAAGTGCAGTGCGTGGCCAAACTCGTGGAACATGGTCTCCGCCTCGTCGAATGTGAGTAGCGATGGGGTGTCACCCACGGGAGGTGTGAAGTTGCAGACGATACCTACGACAGGTGCCTTGCGCACGCCGTCAATATAGAGCTGCTCGGTGAAGTTTCCACACCATGCACCACCGCTCTTCGACTTGCGAGGATATGGGTCAATATAGAGGATACCGATGTGCGACTGGTCCTTGTCGAGCACCTCGTATGCCGTACAGTCGGCATGATAGCGAGGCACAGCCACGGGGCGGAAGGTGATGCCATAGAGGCGATTAGCGAGGTAGAACATACCACGACGCACATTGTCGAGTGTTAGGTATGGGCGTATTGCCTCCTCGTCGAGCTGGTATCGCTGCTTACGCACCTTCTCGGCATAGTACCACCAATCCGACTTCTCGAACGTACCATCGGGGTGCTCCTTCTTGAAGAGTAGCTCCATAGCCCTTAACTCATCCTTTGCCGATGCCAACGCAGGCTCATATATCTCCTCCAAGAGCTCGTATACTGCCTCGGGGCTTCCAGCCATCTGGTCACTGGTAACGTAGTGGGCATAAGAGTCGTAACCGAGAAGATGTGCCTTCTCGATACGAAGACGTGTCATCTCCTTGATTATCTCCTTGTTGTCGTACTCGTCGTTGTTGTTACCACGCATAAGGTAGCCGTCGTATATCTGGCGACGGAGGTCACGGTTTGACGAGTATGTCAAGAATGGTATCATGCTGGGCTTGTCGAGCGTAAAGAGGTAGCCTGTCTTACCTGCAGCCGTAGCAGCCTCCTTGGCCTGATTACGTACACCCTCGGGGAGGTCGCCCACCTGGTTATCGTTAAGAAGCATCTCGAAGCGAGCATTCTCGGCCAAGAGGTTATTGCCAAAGCGAATGTTCAGCGTGGTAAGCTCGGCGTTGATTGCCATAAGGCGCTCCTTATCCTCACCCTTGAGCAAAGCACCCGAACGCACAAAGTCGTTGTATGTCTTCTCCAAAAGGCGCATATCGACTGCATCAAGAGCCAACGTTGCGCGCTTATCGTATACCACCTTAACACGCTCAAAGAGCTTATCGTTGAGCATGATAGCGTTATAGTGCTCCTCGAGACGAGGCATCATCTCGTTCTGCACCTCCTGCATCTCGTCGTCCAAATCCGATGACGAGAGCATGCCAAAGATTAGGCTTATCTCACCGAGCTTGATACCCGCCCTGTCGAGTGCCACGATGGTATTCTCGAAGGTTGGCTCGTCGGCACACTCCACAATGGCGCTAATCTCATCGTTGTGCATCTTCATAGCCTCCTCGAAGGCGGGCTTGAAGTGTCGTGTCTCAATCTTATCGAACTGTGGCACGCCGTCCACGGGGTTGTAGTTGCTCATCTCGGCAGCCGTGGTAGGCAGCGTGCTATCCAATAGTGGATTACCTGCATCCTGCTTGGGCTCCTCGTTGCATGAAATTGTCATTGTCGTAACAAACATTAGTGATGATAATAGTAAAAGGCGTTTCATCTATCAAGTTTTTTAATTAACTTTGCAAAGTTAAAAAAATTATGTAAGCTATGCAACTATTTTATGCACCTGAAATATCTTTTCCTCGATATACCCTTTCGGAGGAGGAGTCGAAGCACTGCGTGCGCGTGTTGCGCATGGGCGTAGGCGACGAGCTTCACATCACCGATGGGCGGGGTATGCTACATCGTTGTAAGGTGGTGGATGACAACGCGAAACGCTGTACTGTGGAGATTGTCGAAAGCACCCTATCAGAGCCTCTTTGCTACCACCTTGTGATGGCCGTAGCACCAACAAAAAATATAGACCGCTACGAGTGGTTCTTGGAGAAGGCTACGGAGGTTGGCGTGGGCGAGATATACCCTATCGAGAGCGAACATAGCGAGCGCCGACAGATTAAGCACGACCGCGAGCTGAAGGTTATCACCTCGGCAGTCAAGCAGTCACTCAAGATGTACCACCCAACGCTCCATGAGTTGACCCCATTTAAGGAGGTTGTCACCATGCCCTTCGATGGCGAGAAGTATATCGCACACTGCAACACGTCGCTCGGCGAACGCCCATATTTGGGTAAAGTGCTAAAAAAAGAGGGCCGCGTGTTAATTTTAATAGGCCCAGAGGGTGATTTTTCGCCCGAAGAGATTACCTTTGCAGCTCAAAATGGTTTTAAGCCTATCTCGCTTGGTGACCAGCGTCTGCGTACGGAGACCGCAGCGGTGGCAGCAACGATGATAGTATCGACAATCAATGCGTTGTAGCTTAGGCCGTTACCAATTACACAAAAGAGAAACACTACCTATAACTTAACGAGTTATGCTTGTATACACACTTTTAGCGGTGGTTGCCATCATCGTTGCCCTATTTGTTACACCTATGAGATATAAGGTGTGGACAGCTACGGGCATCATCTCGGCTGCAGCCATTGCCGCTATCACCCTTGCGGTGAAGGCTTTTAGTGATGGGACTACGGAGCTGATGAGCTTCAGCACCATCTTCTTTGGTCGCGAGACACTTATGGTCGACCCCCTATCGGGACTATTCCTCGTCATCATTGCCATAGCGTCGATAGCTACGGTGATATACTCACGAGGTTATGTCGAGGGCTATCTCAAACGCTACTCATCGGCACACATCTCGCTGCACTACACGGCACTGGTCACATTAGTCATCGCGATGATGGCCGTAGTGCTCAGTAGCGGAGGCTTCTCGTTCCTCTTCTCGTGGGAGATGATGACCATCGCCTCGTTCATACTCATACTCTTCGAGGCGGAGCGTCAGGAGGTGCGACGTGCGGCACTCAACTATTTGGTGATGATGCACATAGGCTTCATGCTTTTGGTCGTGGGTTTTGTCATGGTCTACAATGTGACAGGCTCGGCAAACTTCGCGGCTATTGTCGACTACTTCAAGATGCAGGCACCGCTGCCACTATTTGTCATTCTCTTCCTCGGCTTCGGCATGAAGGCAGGTATCTTCCCCATGCACATTTGGCTTCCCGAGGCGCACCCTGCAGCACCATCGCATGTGTCGGCTATAATGTCGGGCGTGATGATTAAGACGGGTATCTACGGTATAATCCGCCTTATGCAGGCCATCGACCTAAATGTACAGCTGCTCAATACCATAGGCATGATTATCCTCTTCTCGGGTATCATCACAGGTCTATGGGGCGTTATCATGGCAGCCATGCAGAACGACATCAAGCGTCTGTTGGCGTACTCGAGCATCGAGAATGTTGGTGTGATACTCATCGGTTTGGGTGTTGCAGCCATAGGTCACTCTGCGGGTAGCGACCTTATTGGCATGTGCGGCATGTGCGGCGCACTGCTACATGTCGTAAACCACTCACTATTCAAGACTCTCTTGTTCTTCTCGGCGGGCAACATCTACTCGAAGATGCACACCACATCGCTAAATAAGATGGGTGGCTTGGCAAAGCACATGCCTATGACCGCAATCATCATGCTCTTTGCCGTTGTAGCAATATGCGCATTACCTCCATTGAACGGCTTTGTATCGGAGCTACTTATATATATAGGAATGTTCAATGGTGTGAGTGATGGCCGCGAGGTGCTCTTCTCGGTGGCTGCCATCATCGCCCTTTCGCTCATTGGTGGTATCGTGGTGCTCGCCTTCACAAAGCTATACGGCACTATCTTCCTCGGCTCACCACGCTCGACGCATGTTGCCGAGAGTACGGAGGTTGATAACTACCGCATAGGTGCTATGGCAATACCTATCGCAGCAATACTCTTTATCGGTCTACTGCCACAGTTTGCCATTCACCCTATCACGATGGTTGCCGAGGCTATTACGGGTGATGACAACACCATAGCTGTCGAGTACTTCGACCCAACGCTATCAACATTGAGCTACATAAGCTGGGCTCTTATTGCCGTCATCGTGGCGCTATATCTACTCAAGCGTCGTGCACAGCGCAATCGCACTATCAGCGAGGGGCCAACATGGGGTTGTGGCTTTACCGCTCCTAACGAGCGCATGCAGTACACTGGCGAGTCATTTTCGGAGGGTCTCGAGAGCATCACCAAGCCACTTATGAACGACACGGTGGATGGTCGCTCGGTGGAGAAATCGGAGATATTCCCACAGCCACACAACTACCGCATACAGCACAAGGACAAGGTTGACTCTTGGCTTGCGCAGTGGTGGGTGAAGATGATGCACCGTATCAACGGCTATGTCATGCGTCTGCGTACGGGTCGTGTGAACAACTACATTACCTTTGCACTCGTATTCTTCATCGTAGTGCTTGTACTCTCATTGTTTAACGTTCTCTAACGGACATAAATGCTACTCACTACTATGTTTCTGGTAAAGCTATTAAATACACTTCTAATGATAGTTGTGGCACTCTTCATCACGGGTGTCATCAACCGAACACGCGCTGTGATGGCGGGTCGCAAGGGCATACGCTTCTTCCAGCATGTATACAACGTGCGACTACTACTCAGAAAGGGTGCCGTATACTCACCTACGACAACCATCCTCTTCCGCATCGCGCCATGCGTATACTTGGGTGCTGCCATGGTGGCATTCCTCTTCATACCTATTGCCGACCTTGAACCCGTATTGTCGTTCCGCGGCGATATCATCTTTGTAGCATATCTGCTTGCCTTGACGCGCGTTGCTATCGTACTTGCGGCGCTCGACACGGGTAGTTCGTTCGAGGGTATGGGTGCTGCGCGTGAGGCACTCTATGGTGCTCTTGTAGAGCCTGCGCTGATGATGGGTCTCGCTACGCTCGCACTCTTCTGCGGCTACTCGTCGTTTGCCGAGATATTCTCTACGGCACAGGAGCTAAACACGAACCTTACGATTGTGATGCTTCTATTGGCTTATGTCTTCGTAATCATCATGATTATCGAGGCTGGTCGCATCCCTGTTGACGACCCAAAGACACACCTCGAGCTAACGATGATACATGAGGTTATGTGTCTCGACTACTCGGGCGTTGACCTTGCGATGATTCAGATTACAGGCTGGCTCAAGAATGCTATCTTCGCGATGATTGCCGCAAATGCTGTATCCGTAGCCTTCTGCTTCCACTGGCAGTTCACCGTTCCGTTGGCTATCCTTGGCACGGGTATCACCATAGGTATTGTCGAGTCGTTCCGCGCCCGCAATAAACTATCACGCAACACCACATACATCATCACCATCGTAGCCCTCTCGGCACTCGTGCTGCTCACAGGCTTCCTACTAAACCTTAACATCGAAATATAATAGCGCGTATGACACTATCACTTATAATACTATATGTGCTAACGCTCATATATCTATCTATTGCCGATCGTTTCCGCAACCACACCTCGATATTGGCAATTCAGGGTGTGCTTCTCTTCGGCATAGCCATGGCGCACTTGCATAGCTTCCACCCCGTGGAGATGGGCTTCATCATCGTCGAGACCCTCATCTTCAAGGCTATCGTCATACCGGCGATACTTATGCATGTGATTAAGAAGACAAAGATTAACCGCATACACGCCTCGTCGTCGCAGTTTGGCGCACTTGTGATGTCCATAGGCGCACTTGCAGCGAGCTGTACCATAACATACAACATGGCCGACGAGAGCGCCAACATCATATTCTTTGGTGTTGCCCTCTACGCCCTGCTGTCGGGACTTATCCTCATAGTTATGCGTAAACGAATATTTGCCCACCTCGTAGGCTTCCTCGTTATCGAGAACGGCGTGTTCCTCTTCTCGATGGCCATAGGTGTCGAGTTCCCAATACTTATCAACCTCGCCATCATGCTCGATATCCTTGTCTCAATCCTTATGTTAGGCACCTTCCTACGACGTATGGACGATGACATGCACACCGACGAGACGGATGCTCTAACCTCAATTAAAGATTAACGCCATGCTTGCATACCTAATAACATCAATACTCTTGGCCGTACTACCACTATTTGTGCGTAGTGAGCGTGCCACAAACATCATCGCTGCACTCTTCTTCATGGTGCAGGTGGCAGGCATCGCTGCTCTATTCCACTTCGACCGCATGAACGATGTGTTACTCAGCGTCTTCCGTGCCGACACCATGGCCGTAACGTTCCATATCCTCATGACCTGCGTATTGGGATTTACGCTCATCCACTCGTCGTCATACCTCAAGGCCGATGGAATCTCGACACGCTCGTATAAGGCATACTACACCATCCTTATGCTCCTTGCCGTTGCGATAACATGCGTATACTACTCCGATAATGTAGCCCTCACATGGGTATTCCTCGAGGCAACGACCGTATGTTCGGCAGGTATCATCTACCACCGCGAGTTCCGCCAGTCGTTGGAGGCTACATGGAAGTACCTCTTCGTATGCTCTACGGGTATCGCTATCGCCTATATGGGCATCCTGCTCCTCTCGACCGTAGCCACCGAAGGCTCGCTTGACTATGCGTCGCTTAAGGAGGCTATTGTCAACGGTAACCCTCTCTACCTGAAGGTTGCATTCCTGCTTATCGTCGTGGGATATAGCTGTAAGATGGAGATATTCCCACTCTACACCGTTGGTATCGATGCCAACTATGCAGCACCAGCCCCCGCCTCGGCATTTATCTCTACGGCACTTGTTAACGCGGGCTTCGTATCTATAATGCGCATATACCACCTCTACTCATCAACAGGCGAGGTGTTCGAGTGGGCACGCCACCTCCTTATACTCATAGGCATACTATCGCTTGCCGTAGGTGCCATGTTCCTACGCCGCACAAATAACTACAAGCGTTTCCTATCGTACTCAACAGTCGAGAATATGGGTATCGTATGTATCGGTATGGGTATCGGTGGCTTGGCACTATGGGCTGCGGTGTTCCATGTCATCTGCCACACCTTCGTCAAGAGCTCGATGTTCTATCATGTTGGCGTCATGCGTCACATATACGATAGTTATAGCATCAACCGTATCGGTAACTACATAAACATCAACAAGGTGGGTGCCATTGGCATCATCGTTGGCACGCTCATCTTGTTGGCATTCCCACCATCGCCTCTCTTCATATCCGAGGTGTTTATATTCTCGGAGATTATCACCGTCGGCAGCTGGTGGTTGCTCGCCCTGATGCTCGTACTTATGTGCGTAGTAATATATGCTATATGGTCGCGTGCACTACGCCTCAACTACCACGCTAACCAAGATACGCTCCACCTCTCGGCCGTAAACCGACGCCTATCGTACTCGGCATCGGTGCTCCTTATTGCAGCCATCATCCTTGGCGTATGGCAACCCGAGATACTAAAGAGCGCCATTGATACAATCGTAAATATCGGATAGAGCTATGAACCTATATAAAATTACGGACAATAGAGCCTCGGCTGTCGCCATAGCCGATATTCCAGTGGTTGACTACGTTGACCTATACAACGACCTCAAGGAGCGCATGACAGATGTGCGCTACCATGTAGCTCACTACTTCGCAACGGAGATAGAGCGAGGTTTGAAGTTCTATATGATAATCCTCGACGACCAGAGTGGCGAGGTGCTTATAACATCGTTCGTCCCCGACTACTACGCCGAGGGATTGGCATCACTCACGGCCATACATCCACAGTTTCATCCCTTTGAGCGTGAGATGTGGGAGCTCTACGGTGTGGAGTTCACGCACCACCCATGGCTCAAGCCACTACGCTTTGCGCACAACCGTCGCAACAAGGAGTCGACCATGGATAGCTACCCCTTCTACAAGATTGAGGGTGACGACCTGCACGAGGTTAATGTAGGCCCTATCCACGCTGGCATCATCGAGCCTGGCGCCTTCCGCTTTATATGTATGGGCGAGGAGGTGCTACACCTCGAAATAGCCCTCGGCTACCAGCATCGTGGCGTTGAGGATGAGATGGTGCGCATCCAAAACCGCCTGCGACAGTCGGTAATCTCGGAGTCTATCGCTGGCGACACGGCTGTGGGTCACACCACGGCATACGCCGAGGTTATCGAGCGTCTTGCTCACTGCAACGTAGGAGCATCACTGCAGCGCGAGCGTGCCATAGCCTTGGAGCTTGAGCGTATAGCTATGCACCTTGCCGATACTGGTGCGCTGGCTACCGATATTGGCTTCCAGCTATACCAAGTAGCGTGCGAGGCACTGCGTACCGTAACCATCAACACCACTCAGGCGTGGTGTGGCAACCGCTTTGGCAAGAGCATGATACGCCCCATGGGTAGCAACCACCCTCTGACCGAGGCCAAGATTGAGACAATACGCAAAAACGTAACCGACGTACGCCGCCGCTATAACGAGGTGCGCGAAGATATCCTCGAGGCACAGACTCTATTGGCTCGTTTCGAGCAGTGTGGCCTTGTTCCCAAGGCGGAGATGTATCGTATAGGTGGTGTCGGCATGGCTGCCCGCTCG
This sequence comes from Alistipes sp., assembly GCA_017503575.1. Lineage (GTDB taxonomy): Bacteria > Bacteroidota > Bacteroidia > Bacteroidales > Rikenellaceae > Alistipes. The sequence goes on from JAFVSV010000068.1 coordinate 19,504, forward strand.
AGTGGTGCACTGCGCGATATTCGCACAACACACCCTTGGGGACACTATGCTACGAATATCACCCACAACGCTATCACGCAGCACGATGGCGATGTTATGTCGCGCCTCGCAACACGCATGGAGGAGGTATTGCAGAGCGCTGACTATATCCTTGCGATGCTCGACGGATATAAGCCACAGGGCGATATAGCACAGCCCAACTACGAGCCCGAGCTCGACAAGGAGTCATTGTCGTTTGCCTTGGTTGAGGGCTGGCGTGGCGAGATATGCCATGTTGCGCTTACCGACAGCGAGGGCAATATATGTAAGTATAAGATTAAGGACCCGAGCCTACACAACTGGTTAGCGTTGGCCATCGCCGTACGCTCGGAGGGTATCTCGGACTTCCCTATTAACAACAAGAGTTTTAACCTATCGTACTGTGGCCACGACCTTTAGTCGACAGCGTAGGTTAGATAGAGTATAAATTTGGCAGCATAAACGACAATATAGAGGTATGATTTTTGGCAAAGCAAAGATACTACGCAGCCACGGCTGGCAGTATATTCCCGACCTGAATGGCGTAACCCTCACCGAGGAGTTCCGCGGCTTCCCCATACTTAGCAACTCCGACGACAAGGCAGCCTTGGAGCGTGCTGCGAAGATATGCCCAACGCAGGCTATCACCACCTCGCCCCTAACACTCGACTTGGGCAAGTGTCTCTTCTGTGGCGAGTGCCAGCGCTGCGCACCCAAGAGCATTAAGTTTACCAACGAACACCGCCTTGCTGCCACACGCCGCGAGGACCTCATCGTGAAGGTTGGCGACACAGCTCCCAAGTTTGATTATAGCGCCCTGCGCCCCGAGATATCGAAGTACTTTGGTCTTGCGCTACAACTGCGCGAGGTGTCGGCAGGTGGCGACGCTTCAATAGAGATGGAGCTTGGTGCTACGGGCAACGTAAACTTCGACTTCGGCCGTTACGGTGTGGGCTTCACCGCCTCACCACGACATGCCGATGGTCTTGTGCTCACGGGCCCTATAAGCCAGAATATGGCCGAGGCTCTCGATATATGCTACCACGCTATTGCCGAGCCCAAGGTGCTTATTGTATGTGGCTCGGAGGCTATCTCGGGCGGTCTCTATGCCGACAGTCCCGCTGTGGAGCGTTCGTTCCTCGATAAGTATCATGTAGACCTATGGCTACCTGGCGCACCTACACACCCGCTATGCTTTATTGATGGCGTGATGAAGATGCGCTCGAAGATTAAGTAGCGACGGTAGTCATCATCTCATCGAAGAGGTTAGCTTGGCCTATCGCAAAAGAGGAGCCCTAAGGATAGTACACGAAGTACACCTTAGGGCTCTTATGTTTTTGGAGGGGGGGGGAGCATATCGCAAGTAGCGACTTATCATATCGGATTACCTGTCGAAGGCCTGTGCCTTTAGGGCAATACCCTCACCATCGGGAGTGACAAGGATAACGCCAGCCTCCTCACGGGTGATATGGCCAATGATATCTACAAGACCAAGGGCAGCTACCTTCTCGCGCATGTCGAGGGGCACGGTGAAGAGTAGCTCATGGTCTTCGCCACCGTTGAGCGCTGCAATGACAGGGTCGATGTGCATCTCCTCGGCGAGCTCTGATGTCTGGCGTGCGATAGGTATACGCTCCAGGTAGATACGAGCGCCACACTTCGACGCGTTACATATCTGACGCAAGTCGGAGGCAAGTCCATCCGAGAGGTCTATCATCGACGTAGGACGAATACCCTCATCAGCAAGTGCCTTGATAACATTCATGCGGGCACGAGGCTTGAGGTAGCGCTCCAAGAGATACTCATAACCCTCGAACTTGGGCTGTGGGTTATCAACATCCTTAAGCACGCGCTTCTCGCGCTCCAACAGATGAAGACCCATATAGGCAGCACCGAGGTTTGAGGTGATACATATCAGGTCGTGCTCCTTGGCACCCGAGCGATAGACCACCTCGTCGCGCTTGGCTCTGCCCACTGCCGTAATGGTTATCACAAGGCCATTCATCGAGGCTGTGGTATCGCCACCAACAATGTCGACACCAAGCTCTGCTGCGGCTAACTCCATACCCTCATAGAGAGCGTCGAGAGCCTCAACAGATATCTTCGACGAAACACCCAATGCTACGGTCAGCTGCTGTGGTTTAGCGTTCATGGCGACAATGTCGTTAACGCCACGCACAATAGCCTTATAGCCGAGGTGCTTCAACGGGAAGTAGCTCAAATCGAAGTCGACACCTTCGGTCATCATATCGGTAGTCATTAGCAGCACCTCGTCGCCAAGGTCGATAACAGCGGCATCGTCACCCGCAGCCATAAGCGTCGTATCGTTACGCTTGCCAAGACGCGAGGCAAGACGCTCGATAAGCCCAAACTCGCCTAATTGGGCAATCTCTGTACCCTTTGTACTCTTCATCATCGGGGAATAAATTAATTTTTTGCAAAAGTACGTTCAAGATTGGAAAGTTGCAAAAAAAAGTATACCTTTGCGTGAAATTTTTTCAACGATAAATTTTAACCAAAACCTTAGATATGCTTAACATCATACTTTTTGGAGCCCCAGGATGCGGCAAGGGAACACAGGCAAAGCGTCTCGCGGAGCACTATGACTTATATCACATCTCGACAGGTGAAGTTATCCGTTCGGAGATTGCTCGTGGCACCGAGCTCGGCAAGAGCATGGAGGGTTACATCTCGCGTGGCGAGCTCGCCCCAGACTCTATCGTCGTTGAGATGGTTCGCGACTACATGCGCACTCATGCCGACAAGGGTTGCATCTTCGACGGCTTCCCACGCACAACAGCACAGGCCGAAATCTTCGACACCATGCTTAACGAGATTGGCGCAAAGGTGACCACCATGATATATATGGATGTTCCCGAGGAGGAGCTCGTAAAGAGAATCCTTCTTCGCGGCAAGGAGTCGGGACGTGCCGACGATGCTTCGGAGGATGTCATCCGCAACCGCATCGAGGTATACCGCCAGCAGACAGCAATCGTCGCCGACTACTACACCAAGCAGGGTAAGTACGCAGAAATCAACGGTCTCGGCACGATGGATGAGGTATTCGACCGTCTTGCAGAGGTTATCGACAAGGCCGAGTAGTATAATAGAGGCTGAATAAAAAGTGTATTTTGTCGTTATGCTCGCCCTCAAAATGCTCATTTACGCCAAGTAAACTCCGCTTTTTCGGGCTTCGCATGCCTAAAACTACATCTTTTTCTTCAACCTCCTAAAAATTGGGGACGACTAATATACATTTTAGTCATCCCCATATCTTTATCAGATACCCTCAACTACGACAGCATCTCATCAATCTTCTCGATGACCATCTGTGGGGTAATAGCGCGCAAACACTTGTAGTCGCCGCTCTTACAGGGTTTATTGCCGTATACCGAGCAGGGACGACATGGCATCTCCACCTGCAACTTACCAGCCTCACTAACACCATAGCCATAGAAGCCGAGCTCGGGGTGTGTTGCTCCCCATATAGATACGGTAGGCGTTGCTGTGAGCGACGCCAAGTGCATCACAAAGGAGTCCATGGTGACCACACAGTCGAGGTGCGATATGAGGTCGCGCTCCTCGCGCATCTTGAGGCGTGACCACAACGCGGTGACATTATCGTATTTAGCCTCCATACGCTCCGCAAACACAGCCTCCTCGCCACCACCACTATGGATGAAGACACGAGTATAGCGCCTTGAGAGCTTCTCAACAAGCTCCTCGCACATATCCTCGGGATAGGTCTTGCCCTTATGTGCAGAGAATGGCGCAAAGCCTATCCATATACCACTCTTCTCGCCCATAGGATTCTTAAGGTGTGGCTTAACGGCTGGCTCGGGCGTGGGCACAGAGAAGCCTAAACGACGCAACACATCGCAATAGCGCAACACCGAGTGACGCAAGGGCACTGCACTGTGGCGGCTATAACCCATGCGAAACCACTTGGCGATACGACCCTTATTGATTGTCTTATATGGGATAAAGGCGCGTAGGAAGCACATGTGGCGCAAGATACGCGAGCGTAATACACCATGTGTGTCGGCGATAGCATCCACGCCAAGACGCTTAATCTCGCCCGACAAACTCCACAATCCTGCTATACCCTTATGACGACCCTTGAAGTCCGCAAAGAGGAACTCTACATCGAGGCCATCGAACAATGGAGCCAAGAACTCGCGGGTGAGGATGGTGACCTTCACCTCGGGGTTAGCCAGCCTAAACGCACGCACAGCATGGGGTAACATCGCAACGTCACCCAATGCCGATGTGCGTATAATTAGTATATGCCTATATTTTGGTTTATCACTTTTTTGCATACAATACAGGGTTGAGTGATGGGTCGTTGTACATCTTCATCTGCTTGTATGTCTTCATGTACTTACGACCAGCCTCGATATCCTCGATAAGCTCCTCGATAGCCGTAGAGAGGTCTACACGCTGTTGGAGAAGAACATCAAGCTTCTTCTGGCACGCCTCGCGGTGAGCATCATCCACATCTGTGCGGATGACCTCCGAGTGCATGTGGTAAATCTTGAGTGCGAGAATCGACAATCGGTCGATAGCCCATGCTGGAGTCTCGGTATTGAGGCGAGCATCTGCGGCAGGCTTCACATCCTTATACTTATTGAGCATATACGAGTCGATATACTCTACCATATCGGTACGCACCTGATTAGACTTATCAATGCGTCGCTTAATCTCGAGAGCCTTGACAGGGTCTATCTGTGGATCACGGATGATATCCTCAAGATGCCACTGCACCGCATCTACCCAGTTCTTCTCGTAGAGTAGAGCATCCAATGAGCCAGCCTCGTATGGGTTTACCATAGGCTGATCTACATTATCCCACTTATGGTACTCCTCGATAGAACGAATAAAGATAGCGTTTGCATTTTCTGTAAACATAGTAGTAGTTTTTTGTTGGTTATATCCGTATAAAATATTATCTTTGCAGAGGTTTCATGCCTCGGTAAAACACAAAATAATATACAAATATAATGAAAAATATCCGTAAAACAACTTTTGGAGCATTATTTCTCGCATTTATGCTATCGACGGCGGGCTTTGAGGCTCACTCACAGAGCCCTTATCCTCTCACCGACGAGGAGCAAGCCATTGTGGATAGCCATGTGCAAATCACTCGCCAAGAGTATATATTCAAGTGGTGTCACCTCGCCCTCGAGAACCGTGAGATTTATGGCATCCCCGCAAGCATAACACTCGCCCAGGCTATACTCGAGAGCGGATATGGCAACAGCACCCTATCGCTGATTACCAACAACCACTTCAACATAAAGTGCAAGAGCGACTGGACTGGCCCAACGCGTATATGGAGCGACGATAATCCCGACGACTGCTTCCGCGTATATGAGAGCATCGAGGCCTCATACGCCGACCATGGAGCCTATTTGAACTCGCGACCATGGTACGACCCACTCTTTGCCTACGAACTTACCGACTACAAGAGTTGGGCAAAGGGTCTTAAGGAGGCTGGCTATGCCACCTGTCCAGTTTATGACACAAGCCTCATCCGCATAATCGAGGAGACACACATCTACCTTCTCGACTTGGAGGATGGTCTACAAAAATATAGAGACTATGTCGCATCGTCGTTAGGCATAACAGCACCCTTTGAGATTAAGGACGCCACAACAACAAGCGTGGAGGAGGGCACGACAACCATGACGACTGCGGGTGAGGCCGAGACCACACACGACCACATGGCAAAGGCATACGCCGACAATGGCATCGACCCCAACCTCTATCGTGTGACCATCAACTCACACTACGGTTACAGCGTATACTTCACCAATGGCACCCACTATGTCGTGGCAAAGAGTGGCGACACCTACGCATCAATAGCCAAACTCTTCGAGGTGTCGGAGACAACACTACGCCGATACAACGATGTGGATGCCGACACCCCACTACACAAGGGCGACCTTGTATACATCGAGCGCAAGTCGGCACGCTGGCAAGGTAGCGACCTCCTACACAAGGTTTCGGAGGGCGAGACACTACACATGCTATCGCAGATATATGGCATACGCCTCAACCAGCTCTCGAAGATGAACCGCATACGCCCTACCGACCCATTGAAGGTGGGGCAGACGATACGCCTACGATAATAGCAACGAACTAAAACTACATATATGAGCACCTTACGCGAGAAAATATTAGACTCGATAGTTAAGAAATCGACTCTCAAGCAGCAGATTTTCGACAACACCTTCTCAACATTCAACGAGCTCAAGGAGACCCTCTTTGAGATGGCTTCGGAGATTGACGATGAACTCGACGGGAAGCTCGACCGCCGTGTGCGTATCGAGTACCGCGACCGTGGTAAGTTCGAGGCGCAGTTGCAGGTGGCAAGCGACATCCTCATCTTCCAGATGCACACCGACATCTTCGAGTTCGACGCCAACCATATAGTATGGCAGAACGGCTATGTCCAGCAGAATAGGGAGAACTCATACTGCGGCGTCATCAACATCTACAACTTCCTATCGGACTCGTTGAAGTATAACCGTAGTGCCGATGAGGGTTACCTCATAGGTCGCATCTTCATAAACCGCGAGAGGTGCTTCTGGGTGGAGGGCAAGCGTCAGACTATCGTGCGACCCATGGCCTTTGGTAGCCGTAAGATTGACCGCGAGGCGTTGGTGACAATCATCGAGACGGCGATAAACTACGCCCTCAACTTCGACCTCCTGATGCCTCCATACGAGGAGAACATCCGCGTTACGGTAGACCAGTTCAACTCGAAGCTCGACAACTCGAAGTTCACTACGGGTAAGCGTCTAAGCTACGACTTCTCGATTGATGACATCTAATCGTGCACGACAAATAATAACCTACAAACTATAACCTTATGAGAAGAGTATTTGCAATATTAACACTACTTGGCTTCGTCAGCATGGCCTCGGCGCAGGTTAGCTACATGCAGATGGCTACGGAGCGTGCCAAGCATAGTAACTATCGACATCCAGCAACCCTCACACCCGTAGCTGGCACAGACAAGTATATGGAGATTGAGGATAACAGCGTTGTGCTCTACGACTACAATAAGGAGGGCGCTGGCGAGGTTATCTTCACAACCAAGAGTCCTATCATCTCCTACGACAAGTCACCCGATGGTGAGCTCGCCATCTTCGAGATATTCAAGGATGTATGGCCACGACGCGAGATATATCGCCACTCCTACACCTCGACATACTACATCACCTGCCCCGACGGCTCGACAGCCAAGATTGATGATGTGCGCGATGTTAGCTTTGCCCCCAACTCGAAGCTCGTGGCAATGTCGTACGACAACAACCTCTTCCTCTACAACCTCGAGACTAACGAGATACATGGCATCACCAACGACGGTAGCTGGAATGAGATTATCAACGGCACCACCGACTGGGTATACGAGGAGGAGTATGGCTTCACAAAGGCCTACGCATTCTCTCCCGACAGCCGCGAGATTGCCTACCTCAAGTTCAACGAGCGTGAGGTGCCCGAGTTCGAGATGATGCGTTTCGATAGCGAGCTATACAACATGGCGTACAGCTTCAAGTACCCCAAGGCTGGCGACACCAACTCTATTGTCACCCTCCATGTATACAACATCGAGACACAGAAGACACGCCAGATTAGCGTTGGCGCTAACACCGACCAGTATATTCCACGCATCGGCTATACCCCCGCAGGCAAGCTCTTCTACTATCGCGTCAACCGTCTACAAAACCACTTCGAGGTTGTCATGGTGGAGAGCGATGGCACACAGCGCGTGATATACGACGAGCAGGACGAGCGCTATGTGGAGCGCCCAAATGTCGAGACCATAACCTTCATTGATGGCGACCGCTTCATCGTGCGCGAGGAGACCTCGGCAGGATGGTTCCACCTATACCTCCACTCTGTAAGCAAGGGGCGCCTATATGCCATCACATCTGGCGAGTGGGAGGTTACCGACATCGTTGGCATCTCGCCCGATAAGCGTACGATATACTATATGTCTACCGAGCAGTCGCCACTCGAGCGCCACCTCTATGCCGTAGATATCGCAAGCAAGAACAAGCAGTGCATACTCTCGAAGCGTGGCTACTGGCGCGTATACCCATCGGCAAATATGAAGTACTTTGCCGCCGAGCACTCGGCAACAGATTGCTACCCCACCGCTGGCGTCTACAACACCTCGGGTAAGATGGTACGCACGCTGATGAACGGCACGCCATCGTCGGGCACACCCGCCTTCCAGCGTAACTACTACACCTTCACCACCGAGCGTGGCGACGAGTTGCAGTACTTCCTCATATACCCCAAGGATTACGACGCTACGAAGCGCTACCCTGTGCTTATCACCCAGTACTCGGGTCCTGGCTCACAGCAGATTGAGAACCGCTGGACGACAGATTGGGAGGAGACCTTGGCGCACAACGGCTATATCGTAGCATGCTGCGATGCCCGTGGCACAGGCTTCCGCGGCGAGGAGTTCAAGAAGGTGACATACGCCAACCTCGGCCACTGCGAGGTCGAGGACCAGATATCGTTCGCCAAGCACCTCGCCAAGCAGACGTTTGTCGATAGCAAGCGTATAGGCATCTACGGCTGGTCGTATGGTGGCTTCATGGCACTCAACTGCGCCCTTAAGGGCGATGGCATCTTCAAGATGGCTATCGCCGTAGCACCAGTGACCTCATGGCGCTACTACGACTCGATATATACCGAGATATATAACGGTCTGCCACAGGATAACCCCGCAGGATATGACAACAACTCGCCTATCAACTATGCCGACCGCCTGAGCGACAACACGCGTCTACTGATTATCCATGGCACGGCCGACGATAATGTTCACTTCCAGAATAGCATGGAGATGTGCCGCGCGCTGAATGCCGCAGGCAAGCAGTACGACATGATGGTCTACCCCGACCAGAACCACTCTATGCGTCCCGATGATATGGGCAATGTGCGCCAGAAGATGGTGGACTACACATTGGAGAACTTGTAGTCATATAGTTCATATAGTAGAGATAGAAAAGGGCGCTGTCGTTGCGATAGCGCTCTTTTCTTTTCAATTGCTAATTAGATCCGCTATATCAGCCCCACTCTCCCTACCCTCCATGAACGACGATATGCGGTAGCTGAAGCCCACCTCCGCGGCTATGGCGGCTATCTTCTCGCTCCACATCTGATACCCCTTGCCCTCGTCGGGGAAGAGCACCACATCGCGACCCTTGAGTGGGCGCAGGCGCTCTGCCGTAAGTCCCGACATGGAGTCTACGGCGACCCACACCATCCATGGCATTAGTATCGCCCCGACATGTGCAGTCTTGTAGGCCTCGACAACAGCAACCCTCGATGAGGGACGCTCCGACAGCAGGTGCTCGCCATAGAGACACTGCGTAAGCTCCCACCCCTCGGGTAGTAACCCCTCGCGGCGCATCGAGGCATGCACCCAGTCAATCACTGCACCCTCGCCCTTACAGCGCCTGCCCGTAGCCTCGTCGTAGGCCATAATCTTACCCGTACGCACGCGCCCCTTGATGTCTACCTGCCAGAAGATGACATGGTCGTCGCAACCCCCAACATGGTAGTCTTGGCATATACGGTGTGCCTCCTGGGTGCCGTATGTGCGACACAGCCATCGGCGATATGTCGAGTCGCCATCCAATGTGCGCTCCATAAACCATCGCGGTAACGGCGTTATGGTCGTCGGCTGGGGTTTCGGAGTGGTTTGTTGGTTGTTTTCCCTATGGCTTTGACCAACCAACCACCCCTCACTCTTCCACGGATTATCAGTAAAGTATTGTTTGGGGGTATAGTGATACCCACACTTATCAAGACGATTACATTTACCTACATTATCATTGATATATATATTATTGTTATATGTATCAATATAACGAGTAAACGATTGTTTGCGATGACACTGAGGACAGGTATAGCGACTACCTCGTCCTCTATATCTCTCAAGCTGATATCTATAACTATTATTATTCATACTGATACTATATATGTATATATTATTATTGATATTTATATTAGTTGGTGGTTGGTTGGTCAAAGCCATAGGGGAAATAACCAACAAACCACTAACCATACATCATTAGGCGATTCTCTTTAGAGCCTCAATGACTGACGCGTGCGACTTATAACCGAGCTCTTGGGCAATTTGTCGATAGCTCATACCCTCATCGCGCATGGAGCGCATAAGCTCTATACGTTCGCGCTCGCTATCATCATCTGCCGTACGCTCCTTAAGGCGTGCAAAGGGGACGCGTTCGCCCGTAGCCTCGAAGTTAAGACCCGCGGTGAAGCGTAGCTCATAGGAGTCGTGCTTATACTCGTCGGCAAGGTAGTTGCCCTTGACCATGCAGAGGTGGCGTATGTCGTAGCGCTCGGGGTCGGGGCGTAACTCCATCATAAGTCGCATCTTCGCCTCGAAGCCCTGCGAGCCTATGGCGTTATGCTTCGAGGGCGCAAGGCTCTCGGTGCGCTTGCCCGTGTGGTGCAGGAAGATGAAGAGCGTCGAGTGCTTATGTGCCAACTGCGAGAAGTTGTTTAGGAAGCTACGCACGCGGTTGTTCTCGTTCATAGGGCCCGTGTATAGGTCGGCAAAGGCATCAATGATGACAAGGTCGGCGGGCGACTCCTCGAGGTTTCTGTCGAGCGTCTCCAAGAGGTTATCCGTGTCGAAGATGAAGTCGAGCGTAGTGAATGCCTCCTTGGGCAGTCGTAGCTCCTCTATCTGCCTCAACATCAGCGTGCTTATCGCCGCCTCGTCATCCTCCGTGGCGACATATATGGCGTGTCTGTGTCGGGGCGTAAGCTCGAAGCCGAGGTATCGCTCCTGCCCCGATGCTACGGCCATGGCAAGGCCACGCAACAGCGTCGACTTACCCGAGTCGGACGAGCCTACGAGGGCTACGACACCCTGTCGCGGAAGTATGGGGTTGAGCAGACACTCCATGCTCACCCGCGGCTTGGAGAGCATGTCGAAGCCGTTTACAAGATACTTGCGGTACACAGCCTTTTCGGCCTCATGCTCGAGGCGCATCTCCTCCACCAAACGCTCGGTGTCTTGGCGGAGCTTTTCGATTAGTTTTTCAGTCATGGTGATTTGTTTTAGGGATTAGAAAAATGATTTAATGGAGCGCAGAACAGCGCCTCTCGGAGTTCAAGAGCTGAACTCTGGGTGCAAATATACAACAAGAAAATGGATTTGTCAAGGGTTTTGCCCTAAATAATTTAACACCGAAGGTTAAATCGCTGAATAGCAGGGGTGTTATTAGGGCGGGCTGTCGCCCTTGGTCGGGCGGAGCGAAGCTCCTTTATCGGGCGGGCTGTCGCCCTTAATCGGGCGGGAGCAAAGCTCCCTTAGTCGGGCGGAGCAGAGCTCCTTAAATTTTAATCAAGCGAAGCGCCCGACCAAGCGAAGCGCCCGATGAAGCGAAGCGCCCGATGAAGCAGGCATCGCCTGCGCCCTCCCAAGCGAAGCGCCCGATGAAGCGAAGCGCCCGATAAAGCGAAGCGCCCGACCAAGCGAAGCGCCCGCAGATGACCCCTTATCACAGCAAAGCAATTTGTTGTCAGAAGGGGTATAATTTGGCGCCGATAAAGAGAAAGAGCGGATGGGACATACTTGACGTATTTCCCATTCGCTCTTTTGATTGAGGCGTCGAAGGATACCCCTTATCACAACAAATTAATACATGTAGTCGTATTGTGAATAGCTCTTATCATATTTTAGGTCGGCAAGCGACGCCGCCTTAACACCGATGTTAAATGCCCAACTACGGTGGTTACCAAAGGGTATCCAGGTGAATGACATCTGCCAGCAGTGGAGGTCGCGCGTGATGGAGACGGAGGTCATCGACATCTTACGCGTCATAAAGTCGAAGCCGGAGGTCGCCGTAATCATCAGCTTGGGCGTCAGCTTGACACTCGCATTGACATTTATGGTCTGCGATATGTTTTTGCGGTAGCCCGTAGTACCATTGTTGACATATTGGGCACTATAGTTGAAGCTATAGTTGAAGCCGAAGTTCCACGGTATGGAGAAGTCATAGTATTGGCCCGCCATCCATTGTCGTCGCATGGCTGGGTTAAGCTCTCCATAGGGGTCGGACCACGAGTTGAAGTACTCGGGAGGTAGCGAGTTGATATCGTTAGCTGCGGGCTGGTTATTCTCGCGCGAGCGGAAGCTATAACCGAAGCTCCAGCCTACATTCTGCACACGTCCAGGGAGTCCTCGGCGCCACATCAGCTTATTGTAGCGCACGCCCTGCGGCGACACCTCGTATGGGTCGAGCGTCATAGAGATATTGAGTGCCACGCCCTGATAGATTGTGGTACGCAGAGATATGGGCAGTGTCGAAAGACCCATAGAGTCGGCGAGGAAGTTATACGAGCCGTTGATTGATATCTGGTCGATAATCTTCACCTTCTTAACGGTATCCTTGGTGCGTATCTTGGCCTCGAGGCTCTGTGATAGGCCGAAGGTCAGCGAGAACTGCTGTCCGCTACCTGGCACGCCATAGGCATTATCTGTGAATGGCGAGTATACCTTGAAGCGACCCGTAGTATCGGTCTGCACCGTCTCGTAGAAGCCATACTTCTGGCGGCTGAAGTCGGGGGCGTAGGAGAAGCCAATGTTGGGGGTCAAGGTGTGGCGCACGGCCTGGAGCTTACGCTCCTTCTTCTTGGCTACATAGGTACCATATATGGTGGTATTTGCCGACACCGAGGCGTTATAGTTATATATGCGCCAGAAGCCATACTCTGGGTCGAGAGTCTCCACCTGTCGGGTCTCGTTGTTCCACTTCTGGCTCACCTTCTTGAAGTACCAGCGCTCGGTATAGTTGAACGAGGGGCTGATGTTGATGTAGTTGAAGAGCGACAGCGATGTCGAGACTGGAATGGTATGCTGAATACCATTCTTCATCTTGTTGAGTGTCTCCTTGGTGAATATCTCGTTCTCCTTGGTGTTCACGGTGTTGGTGAGCTTCATCGAGTAGCTCATCTTAATCTTCTCATACCAGCGTGTCTTGCCCACAGCCTCCTTGCGCTTGAAGGGGTTGAAGCTCGCCACGTTGAAGGTGATGGTGGGGAGTGTCACCGATATGGTTTTGTCACGCGAGTTCTGCGACACCGCCATGTTGAAGGCGAGCGAGAATGGCGTACCCTCCCAGTTCTTGGAGTAGGATATCGAAGAGTTGGTCTGCGTCGCGAGGATGTCGTTTACGGTAGTTGCCGAGTAACGGCTATAACCACTTGACGTCAGGTTTACCGACGCCGAGAATGTAGAGCCAGGATTAGCCTTGGCATCCTGCGTGTGTGTCCACTGTATCTTGTAGTTGTTCTGCTGCACGAAGTCGGGCTCACCCTTCTCACCCGAGCGTATTGCCGAGAACTGAAGGTCGAAGTTACCACGGAACTTATAGCGCTTTACATACTGCGAGCGTGCCGACAGCTCCCACGAGCCGAGGGTGTAGATACCACCACGCAACGCGAGGTCCATGTGCTCACCAAAGGTGAAGTAGTAACCGAGGTCGCGGATGAAGAAACCCTTGGCATCCTCACCGTAGGTAGGCATCAGGAGACCCGACTTGGGGCCCGTAGAGATGGGGAAGAAGAACTCGGGGATACCGATGTATGTAGGGACATCCTCGATGACGAGGTATGAGTAACCAGCGATAATCTTCTTGCCAGGGATTACCTTCGCCTTGGTCATGGCGAGGTAGAAGTGAGGGTGGTCAATCTCGTCACAGGTGGTGTACATACCGTCACCGATATGTATTGACTCGTCGGGGTGCATCTTCACACTACCACCCACAAGCCAGCCATCACCCTCCTGTGTTGCGATACCCTTAATCTTTGCCTTTCGAGAGTCGAGGTTATAGGTTATGGTATCCATAGAGTATGGCGAGCCACCATCCGCAAACTCGGGGTGTGTCTTGGTCACCTCACCCGACTCTGTGGAGTCGGCATAGCCATGAGCGTAGATATCCTTGGTCTGCATATCTACGCGCATGAAGTCCGCCTTGAGGTTCATACCTTGGTATGTCACATCACCACCACGATAGCTGTATATCTTCTTATTGCGGGCATCGAAGACCACCGAGTCGGTAGCCTTACCCTCGATTATATCGTCGAACATAGCACCGCCACCGCTACTCTTCACGGTGTCGGTAGCGGGCCTTGCCGCAGGCGACGACAAGGGCCTTGTGGTGTCGGCAGCAACCTGACGTCGTGGCTCTGGCATGCGACCATCGACAGCTGTTGGTGAGAGCGTAGAGATAGTTCGCGACGGAGTATCCATAATGTCGCCAAAAGTATCTCTATTTACTCTTTCCACCGCCACGCTATCTCGCACAAAGATACGGTTCAGGGTGCTTGCACCCGCCTTTGTCATGCAAAAAAGCATGCAGGCGAAGATGGATGCCAGCAACGATGATGAAAGATATTTTATCCAAACGTGTCTCAAAATTCAATAATTTTTTGTACCTTTGCCGACGCGTCGGCAAAACACCCCGATAGAGTAGCATACATCAGCTGAATGTTGCCTCTTCATCGTGTGTGCGCAGGCGATTACAAGTGGCAAATATAGTAATTATTTAGCAAAAAACTAACATTCGCGACGAAATATGAAAAAACTTGCTCTATGTCTCACACTCGCATTATCACTCCTATGGAGTGCTAACGCCTGGGCTGCAACATATATTGCATCACCCAAGCCACGCGTGGTGGTATTGGACCCAGGACATGGCGGCCCCAATCGCCCTGGAGCAAGCAAAAAGGGATACCTCGAGAAGGATATCAACCTCAAGGTTAGCCTTATGGTTAGAGATATGCTTGCCGAGAAGGCACCACATATTACGGTCTACATGACTCGTAGCAAGGATGTAGAGCTTGCCGCGGACCGTACCCTCGACAACCGCATGCGTCCCAAGCTCGCCAACGACAAGGGGGCCGACCTCTTCGTGTCGATACATGCCAATGATGGTAGCACCACAAGCAGTGGCTTTGAGGCAATAGTGCTCAACCTCGACGAGAAGACACAGAGCCACACCAAGAAGATGTCACCCTCGTTAAATGCCCATAAGGACTACGAGCTCTTCGAGGATTTCAAGAAGGATGCAGCACAGTACCTGGACGCCATATCGCGCCTTATGAGCAACGACCCCATGAACAGGATGTTTGGCAGGAGCGTGGGTGAGCAGGTAACCAAGCGTGGCTACCGCTTCTCGGGTGTGCTCGATGCAACAAAGGTATACACCGTTCTATACCCCTTGGAGTGCCCTGGCATAATCCTCGAGATGGGATATATGAGCAATGATAAAGACCTCGCATATCTCACCTCCGAGAAGGGACAGAAGGATATGGCTGCGGCCATCAGCGATGGCATCATCAGCTACTTCGAGAGCGTCACCCTTATGGAGGAGTATGCCGAGAATGACACAGGCACCGAGGATAACTTCACCGAGGACGACACCCTCAGATACTATGTCTACGACTCATCGGGCGAGGGTTATACCATACAGTTGATGTCGTCGAACAAGGAGCTCGACATCTACCACGGTTCGTTCAAGGAGTTCAGAGGCCTTGCCATGTTAGTGATGGGCACTGGCACGTTTAAGTATAAGTATTGCTACGGTTGCTACCCCACTGCTGCGGCGGCACAGAGCGAGTTGGCATGGGCGCGAAGGTCGTTCAAGGATGCCATAGTGACACGCTACAAGGCTGGTAAGATTGTAAGCATGTAGAGCGAAGAGGTAAACAAGAAGAATATAACAATTAAACACTACGAAGATGAAAATTAGAAGAGAGTTTAAGATTGGCGTTTTCGCCGTCATTGTAATCCTCGTCTCATGGTGGGGTATTACATGGTTGGGTGGTCAGGACCTATTCAAGTCCTATAACACCTACTACATCTATTACGAGGAGATATCTAAGGACCTTAAGGTCTCATCACGCGTATATATCCGCGGTGTGGATGTAGGTAACGTGCGCGACATCGCGCTTAAGGGGGACAAGGTAAAGGTTGAGATCGCCGTTGAGGAGCGTTACTCAAATATGATACCTAACAATAGCGTTGCACTCATCACCGAGGGTTTGATGGGCGGCGCACAGATAGTCATCAAGCAGGGCGATGCAAAGGGCGTAGCTGCTGACGAGGGAGTCCTTATCGGCAACCTCGACAAGGGTCTTATGGGCATGCTTGCCGACAAGGGCACCGAGCTTATCGACAACCTCAACTCTACGATGGTCAAGCTCGATGACACCGTTGCTGGCGTGAATACTCTCATCGAGGAGAACCGCGAGAATATCAGCGGCGTAGTAGCCAACCTCGAGAGCATGAGTACGGAGCTCAGCGCAATTGTTGCAGAGACCCGTGGCGACCTCGACAACATCTTGGGCGACGTATCGTCATTCACCGCAATGCTCAAGGATAACACCGCAAACATCGAGGCGTTGTTGGCAAACCTCAGCACATTCTCTGGCGAGCTTGCTGATAGCACCATTATCGAGGATCTCACAGCTACCGTCAATAGCCTCAACGCTATCATCGACGCTATTGAGAGTGGTGAGGGCTCGGTGGGCAAGCTTCTCAAGGATGAGGCTATCCACGACTCACTCAACAACACTATCGAGAGCGTTAACGCCCTTGTTACCGACCTCAAGGAGCACCCTATGCGCTATGTTCACTTCTCGCTCTTCGGCAAGTCGGAGGAGGATATAGCCGCCAAGGAGGCCAAGAAGGCAGCAAAGGCAGCAAAGCGCGCTGCCAAGAGTGCAGATGAGCAGGCGGCAGAGTAAATGCTAATCACAGAATTAGGTGTATTACCCTTGTTGTCGCGCCACACACGCGATGACAAGGGTGCGTCCACCGATAAAGGGATATACTAATGGCGACAATCTACCCATCGAACTTCGAACATAAGATAGGCTTTGACCGCATACGCGAGCAGGTGGCTGACGCCTGCTCTATGCTATCGTCACGCAGACTCATCCTCGATGAGAGCTTCTCATGTTCGCGTCACGAGGTGGAGCATCGCCTATCGCTTGCCGACGAGATGCGCCTACTCCTCTCAATGGAGTCGGGGGCGGAGATAGGCGAGCAAGAGGAGCTACGACATATCGTCGATAAGATAGCTGTCGAGGGCTCTTACCTGAGCGTCGAGGAGTGCGCTACGCTGATGCGCTCACTGCGCTCGGCAGCCACCATCGTAGGCTTCATCCTATCGCGCCGCGAGGGTACATATCCTAACCTATATAGAGTATCACAACGCGTGGAGCTCTTCCCCGCGCTGCTGTCGGCCATAGAGCGCGTCATCGACGACAAGGGCGAAGTGCGTTCATCGGCATCTCCCGAGTTGGATAGCATACGTCGTAACATCCGCGAGCATGAGGGTCAGGTGGCAAAGCGTCTACAACAGGTGTTGCAGCGCGCCAAGGCATCGGGCATCGTCGAGGCTGATGCCACGCTATCTATTCGTGATGGCCACGCAGTGATACCTGTCGCAGCGGCTAACAAGCGCAAGATTGCGGGCTTCATACACGATGAGTCGGCAACGGGACGCACATTCTATGTCGAGCCTGTGGAGGTCGTGGAGCTCAACAATGAGCTTCGCGAGTTGGAGTATGCCGAGCGCCGCGAGATAGTGCGCATCCTCACGGAGCTAACAGCACTGCTACGCCTCGACAGCGAGGGCATAGCACACATCGAGAGCTACCTCACGCAGATAGACGCCCTACGCGCCAAGGCTCGCTGGGCGATAGCCAACGGTGCTGCCAAGCCCATCATATCTACCGAGGGTCGCCTGCTACTGCGCAAGGCGCGCCACCCGCTCTTGGAGCAAAACCTACGACAGCAGAACAAGCCGATAGTGCCACTCGACATGGAGCTATGCGACGAGCAGCGAATACTCGTCATCTCGGGTCCTAACGCTGGTGGTAAGTCGGTGTGTTTGAAGACTACTGGATTGTTGCAATACATGGTTCAATGTGGTTTCCTTGTCCCCGTACTCGAGAACTCGGAGTTTCCGCTATTTGACGCCATACTCATAGATATCGGCGACCAACAATCTATCGACAACGACCTCTCGACATACTCGTCACACCTCATGAATATGAAGGCTATGGTGCACGAGGCATCGGAACGCTCGCTAATACTCATCGATGAGTTCGGCTCGGGCACGGAGCCCACCATTGGTGGAGCCATCGCCGAGGCCATCCTCGAGCGATTAGTCGAGCGTCGTGCTTATGGTGTCATCACCACGCACTACGCCAATATTAAGTATTTTGCGTCGCGTCATGACGGCGTTGCCAATGGTGCCATGGCATTCGATGTCAAGAACATACAACCTCTATTCAGCCTCGAGATGGGCAAGCCTGGCAGCTCGTTTGCAATAGAGATAGCCCGCAAGACAGGTCTTCCCGAGGATATCGTGCGTAGCGCGATGGATAAGGCTGGCGAGGACCATATAAACCTCGAGAAGCAGCTACGCGAGATTGCGCGTGACAAGCGCTATTGGGCAGAGAAGCGCGACCGCATACGCCTCACCGACCGCAAGGTGGAGCAGCTCGAGCAACGCTATACGGACCACCTTCAGAGTATCAAGCAGGAGCGTCGCGAGATATTGGAGAGGGCACGTCGTGAGGCCGAGGAGATGATAGCCTCGGCAAACCGCACCATCGAGAATACCATACGCACCATCCGCGAGTCGCAGGCCGAGAAGGAGCTTACACGCCTTGCACGCAAGGAGTTGGAGAGCTTTGCCGAGGGTATGGGCGAGAACAACAATAGCGCTGACGACCGCATAGAGCGCGAGATGGAGCGTTTGGCATGTCGCCGCGAGCGTCGTGAGCAGCGTGCCGAGGAGCGCAACAACACCACGCAGCAGCGAGCCGTAGAGCCAACACCCGTAGCCGTGAAGATTGAGGAGGGCACGAAGGTGAAGCTCGAGGGTCAGGAGATACCTGGCGTCGTCAAGTTCATCAAGGGCAAGAAGGCACAGGTAGCCTTTGGCGAGATGCTCATCATGGTCGACATATCGCGTCTCAAGGCGGTGTCGTCGTCGGAATATCGACAGGCAACGCGCCCCACAACGGCGCGTACCGTAGTGTCGGTAGACATCCGCGAGCGCAAGCTCAACTTTAGAGACCATATAGACGTGCGCGGCATGCGCGCGACGGAGGCGTTGGAGGCCGTAGAGGACCTCGTTGACGATGCACTGATGGTAGGCGTCTCGGGTGTCACCATCCTCCATGGCAAGGGCACAGGAGCCCTCAAGGAGGAGATACGTCGCTACCTGCGTACCGTAAGAGATGTTGCGACGATTGCCGATGACCACGCTGACCGTGGTGGTGCCGGCATAACGGTTGTGACATTCAAGCAATAGAAACAAAGATAACAATATAACGTATAGAGTATGAACTATCTGCTATCCGACATAGCCTCAATTGTGGGTGGTGTGCATCACGGCCATGATATCCGTGTCCGCGAGGTTGCCACAGACTCACGCAGCGTACTCGCATCCGAGGATGTAGTATTTGCCGCTATTAACGGCAAGAACCACGATGGCCACACCTTCATACCACGCATGCAGACGCGCGGTGTTAAGGCCTTTATCGTCGAGCACGATGTGGAGCTAACGGGCGACGAGTGCGGATGGGTAGTCGTTGACTCCACCATCGCGGCACTACAACGTCTTGCGACATACCATCGCAGCCTCTTCAAGGGCATCGTCGTGGGCATCACAGGCTCCAACGGCAAGACCATCGTCAAGGAGTGGGCATCACGCTCTATGCCCGACAACATACGCTCGTTTGCATCACCCAAGAGCTACAACTCGCAGCTGGGCGTGGCGCTATCGCTGATGATGCTCAGTGGCGAGGAGCAGGTGGCATTTATCGAGGCGGGCATATCGGAGCCTGGCGAGATGGAGCGTTTAGAGCAGATGATACGTCCCGACATTGTCGTTATCACCTCCATTGGTGATGCGCACTCGGCGAACTTCCGCTCTACGGAGCATAAGATAGAGGAGAAGCTCATATTAGCAAGAGAGGCAAAGAGTATAATATACAGTAGCGAGTATGCGACCCTTACACGCCGCATTAAGGAGCTATATGGCGACCGTGAGCTTATAGATAGTAGCGGTGCCGACCTTGTGGAGATGGAGGATGTCGTAGAGCTTAACGACGCCCTTACGGTAGATGCCTACCACGTTTCGGCACTTATGCGTAAGCTCGGCTATGGTGTTGACGACGCAGTATTCTCGGCAAACGTCGCCATGCGCTTAGAGCTTAAGGAGGGCATCGACGACTCGATGATTATCGACGACACATATAACTCGGACATCAACTCTGTTGTTGTGGCGCTCAACGCCCTACATGTTCAGGCTATGGGGCGCCGCCGCGTGGCCGTGATATCGGATATTCAGCAGAGTGGCATGGATGCCGAGGAGCTATACAGGCGTGTTGCCGAGGCCGTCAAGAAGGCTGGTGTCGACCACCTCATTGGCGTAGGTGAGAACATATCGCGCCACGCATACCTCTTCGAGCGCACCTCGTCGTTCTATCTCACGACCGACGAGCTTATCGAGAACTTCGAGCGCGAGAGGTGGGCAAAGTCCGTAATCCTTATCAAGGGTAGCCGCGACAGCCGCTTCGAGCGCATCAGCCGCCTTGTGGAGCGTCGCACACACACCACGACCCTCGAGGTAGACCTCGCGGCGATGAAGAAGAATCTGAACTACTTCCGCAGCCATCTACCCCAGCACCACCCCATCACCGCCATGGTCAAGGCGTGGGGTTATGGCACGGGCGACGTGGATGTGGCACGCATGCTCCAGCATGAGGGTGTTAAGTACCTCGCCGTGGCCTTTGCAGATGAGGGTGTCACGCTACGCTCCAAGGGTATCACCATGCCTATCGTGGTGCTTAATGCCGACCACGACAGCTTCGATGTGATGATAGCCCACGACCTCGAGCCCGAGATATATAGCTTCCGCTCACTCGACGAGTTCCGTCGTGCCGTGCATCGCGCCGAGCGTACACACTACCCCATTCACATCAAGCTCGATACGGGCATGCACCGCTTGGGGTTTGTCGACGACGATATAGACCTACTTGGTCGCGCCCTGCACCTCGACAATACACTACACATAGCATCCATCTTCTCACACCTATCGTGTGCCGACATGCCCGAGGAGGATGACTTCACACGCAAGCAGATAGCGGCGTTCGAGTATATGAGTGCACAGCTCACCGAGTGGCTCGACTACCGACCCCTGCGCCACCTTGCCAACTCGGCAGGCATAGTACGCTTCCCCGAGGCGTCGTTCGACATGTGTCGCCTTGGCTTGGGGCTATACGGCTACGGTTGGGAGCATAACGAGAGCCTAATACCGGTAGCATCGCTCTCGACACGCATCGTGCAGGTTAAGACGCTACGCAGTGGCGAGTCGATAGGCTATGGCCGCGGAGCACGCCTCACGAAGGATACTACCATCGCTACAATACCTATCGGCTATGCCGACGGATTGGACAGACATCTTGGCAATGGTCGCTGGTCGGTAGTGATAGGCGGCAAGAGGGCACCTATCATTGGCCGCGTATGTATGGATAGCGCCATGGTAGATATTAGCGACATAGAGGGCGTAGAGGTAGGCGATAAGGTTGCGATTTTCTCTGCCGAGCCAGGCTCGACGTTGGAGGATATGGCACGCGTACTCGATACAATACCCTACGAGATAATGACCTCCATCTCGGCACGCGTAAAACGAATATATACGGAGCGATAATGAAGGGAACGATATATATGATACCATGCCCCATTGCCGATGGCGAGTCGGTCTGGGAGGTACTGCCAAAGGCTAATCTCGATATCATGAATAGCCTCGACTACTTTGTTGTCGAGAATATACGCTCGGCACGCCGTTTTCTCTCGAAGGCAGGTATCGAGCGTAAGATTGATGAGCTGGAGTTCGTCGAGCTCAATGAGCATACCACCTCCGCATCGGATGTGGAGCGCATGCTACGACCCATAATCGAGGGTCGCTCGGCAGGTGTCATCTCGGAGGCTGGCGTACCAGGTGTCGCCGACCCGGGCGCCGAAATCGTTGCATTAGCACATAAGCATGATATTCGTGTTGTGCCCCTCGTAGGCCCTTCGTCGATAGTTATGGCGATGATGGCATCGGGACAGAATGGCCAGTCGTTCTCGTTCGTGGGTTATCTCCCCGTCAAGGAGCCAGAGCGCACACGCCATATACGCAACCTTGAGCAGCGCGCCTTAAGCGAGCATTCGGCGCAGATATTTATCGAGGCGCCATACCGCAACATAAAGCTCTTCGACACGCTTGTCAAGAGCCTTAAGCCTACCGTACGCCTCACCGTAGCGTGCGACATCACCTCGCACGACGAGTATATAAAGACACAAAGTATTGAGCAGTGGCGACGTACACCTGTGCCAAGCATCGAGAAACGACCAACCATCTTTATATTAGGCATATAATTTGTTCGATATATAAAGAAACAGTAATATAAACAACCAGCTATGAGAAAACAACATTCTGATAAAGAGCAAGATAAGAAGAGTACGCAAAATGTAGAGGAGAGCATCGAGACAGCCACTGCAACCCCCGAGCAGGACAATATGGCAGAGGGTGGCGAGGCTGCGGCTGACAATGTGTCAGTTGAGCCAACACTCGAGGAGCAGATTGCCGTATGGCGTGACAAGTATATGCGTCTTCAGGCCGAGTTCGACAACTTCCGTAAGCGCACCATCAAGGAGAAGATGGAGCTTGTGGAGCGTGGCTCGGAGGGCGCATGGTTAGCGATACTTCCCATCCTCGACGATATGGAGCGTGCCGTAGCTGCATCACACAAGAGCGACGACATCGAGTCATTGCGCCAAGGCGAGGAGCTTGTGATGAAGAAGTTTGAGAGCGTCTTGCAGGGTGCTGGCATCACACGCATAGAGTGCATCGGCGAGCCCTTCAACGAGGAGGAGCAGGAGGCGGTAGCGCGTTTTGCGGCATCGGAGGATATGCGAGGTAAGGTCATCGACTGCGTGCAGCAGGGTTACAAGATGGGCGAGCATGTGTTGCGCTACGCAAAGGTTGTTGTTGGAGAATAACGAACATAAGATATGGCAGAAAAGAGAGATTACTACGAGGTGTTAGGTGTTGAGCGCAATGCCGATGCTGATACCATCAAGAAGGCGTATCGCAAGGCAGCAATCAAGTATCACCCCGATAAGAACCCAGGCGACAAGGAGGCAGAGGAGAAGTTCAAGGAGGCTGCCGAGGCATACGACGTGCTTTCAAACGAGGATAAGCGAGCCCGCTACGACCGCTATGGTCACGCAGGCATGGGCGGAGCTTCGGGTGGCGGCTATGGCGGAGGCTATGGCGGCTTCAGCGGTGGTGGCTTCACCATGGAGGATATCTTCGAGCAGTTCGGCGACATCTTTGGTGGTGCCTTTGGTGGTGGCGGCCGCAGCCGTGCACGCACCAGCCGTGGTGGCGACATCCGTGTTACGGTACGCCTATCGCTTCAGGAGGTTGCCGAGGGTGTCACCAAGAAGCTCAAGATAAATAAGACTGTGATATGCGACAAGTGCGGCGGCACAGGTGCGAAGGATGCTTCGTCCATTGTCACCTGCCCCGAGTGTAATGGCTCGGGCTATGTCATCACCGTACAGAACTCGTTCTTCGGTCGCATGCAGACACAGTCGGTATGTCCAACATGTGGTGGTAGTGGCCGTTCAATTAAGGATAAGTGTTCGAAGTGCGGCGGTGAAGGCACGGAGCGTGGCCAGGAGATTGTCGAGGTCAAGATACCAGCGGGTGTTGCCGAGGGCATGGCCGTAACGGTGCGTGGCAAGGGTAATGCAGCGCGTCGTGGTGGCACGAGTGGTGACCTTATCGTAGTCATCGAGGAGGAGCGCGACCCACGCTTTGTGCGCGACGGCAACGACCTCATCCACAACATGAACATCACGGTCACAACAGCTATGCTTGGGGGCGAGGTAGAGGTGCCTACAATAGATGGCAAGGTGCGCATCAAGATTGCACCAGGCACTCATGCTGGCAAGGTATTACGCCTACGCGGCAAGGGTCTACCCGATGTAAATGGCTACGGCCGTGGCGATATCATGGTTGTTGTGGATATCACCATCCCTGATGAGCTTACAAAGGAGGAGCGCAAGATTATCGAGCAGCTCGCCGAGCAGCCACACTTCAAGCGTGCAGCAAGCGTCGAGAATCAGAATATCTTCGAGCGCATGAAGAACTTTTTTAGATAGACTTTTAGGGGTAAATATTAGGTAGCGTAATGTCATTTTTCAGACCACATAAGACAAAGCCGCGACAGTTCAACTACATACCGCGCCACTACGACCCCGTAAAAGAGGAGCGTGAGCAGCGTCGTAGGGAGCTTCATGGCACCTCAACAGAGGACGATGAGCAGGAGTATGTCCCTGGCAAGTATATACGCACACAGCGTGAGGCACGCGATGCAGCACGCGAGGGTGAGAACGCAACGCGAAACACGAAGATTCGCAACACGGCAATCATGGCTGTGATGATATGCCTCTTTGCGCTTATCATCGTGCCTCGCTTCGTCGACTTCTTCTACATGGCGCGTGACGAGAGAGAGGCGAGTATGGAGGAGCAGGAGATGAAGCGTAAGCAGCTTGAATTTATCGAGTATATCGAGGGTGTCGATGGTATTGAGAATCCCAAACAGCTCATGCTATCAATCGACGAGAAGGAGGCATGGCAGAGACGAAATGCCAATATCTCATTTGAGGGCGAGCAGGATAGAGATTTGAAATTCGAGATATTCACAATAATCTCCGAGGATATGGCCGATGCAGACAGCGAGGCTATAAATGCCGAATACCAAAAGGCGATAAAGGACCCCGAACAGTGGCTCAAAGATAGAGCGAAAAAAGAGAGTAACCAATTAAGCGTCAAAGAGTAAGTAATGGACCGCATCAAGCTGCTACCCGAGATTGTTGCAAATCAGATTGCCGCCGGCGAGGTTGTCAACTCTCCGTCACACGTTGTGAAGGAGATGATGGAGAACTCGTTGGATGCGGGGGCGAAGTGTGTGCGTGTCAACTTCCGCAATGGCGGCAAGGAGCTTATACAGATTATAGACGACGGCATCGGCATGTCGGCAATAGATGCACGTATGTCGTTCGACCGTCACGCAACAAGTAAGATAAGCACCATCGACGATGTATACTCGTTACACACCTTCGGCTTTCGTGGTGAGGCATTAGCCTCGATAGCTGCCGTTGCCGAGGTGGAGCTACGCACGCGTCAGGAGGGTGACGAGGTGGGGACGCTCACTACAATCAGTGGTGGACAGTTCCAGCAACAGACACCCATATCGTGTCCCAAGGGGTCGCAGTTCATGGTGCGCAACATCTTCTACAACGTACCCTCACGCCGCAAGTTTATAGATGGCGACAATGCTCGCCTCGCCTCACAGATAAAGCAGGAGTTCTCGCGCGTGGCACTATGCAACCATGAGGTGAGCTTCGAGCTACGCCAGAACGACCAGCCTGTATACACGCTCGCAGCGACAAATCGTCGTGGTCGTATCGTCGACCTTGTGGGCAAGCATATAAAGCATAACCTATTGGATGTCTCGGTAGACACGTCAGTAGTTCGCATCGAGGGTTTTGTGGGTACGCCCTCGGCAGCAAAGCGTCGCAACAACGAGCAGTATCTATTTGTCAATGGGCGCTACTTCCACTCTACGACGATGCAGCGCGCCATACTTCGTGCCTACGAGAAGTTGATACCCGAGGGTTGCATGCCCTCGTACTTCATATACCTAAGCGTCGACCCCGACAGGGTTGATGTGAATGTGCATCCGCAGAAGACTACGGTTAAGTTTGCCGACAACGACGTGATACTCGAGATATTGCAGGCCGCCGTACGCGAGACCCTCGCCAAGACGGGCGCAGTACCTATGATGGACTTCTCGAGCGATAACCGCGTAGAGATACCTGTCATTGGCCATAGCCGCACGATATATAGCGAGCCACGCAGCGCAACAAACAGCTCATATAACCCCTTTGCCGAGGAGTACATAGACCATACAGCACCTATGCCCGATGTTCCGTTTACGGGCTTCGACGTACCATACGATGGGGCAATGCCTCGCGCGGGGGCAACGCCCAAGCAGAGTATTATGCCGAGCGTGGCGACCAACAACGAGTTCGATGAGGAGTACACCATACACTCATCGTCAGAGCTCAACGAGAGTCGCATCGAATACAACGATGGCCGCGAGGAGCAGACGACGTTCGACTACTACGAGTCGGGCATGGCAACTACGGAGCGTAGCTTTGGCGACATGATTGTCACCCCTGCGGGCTACGCCATAGCCTCGTATGGTGGCACCACGGTTGTTGTCAGCCTACGCCGAGCACGCGAGCGACTGCTATACGAAGATATGCTTCGCGCGATGACACATGGCGCAGCACCCACGCAGCGTATGTTCTTTGCCGAGGAGCTGACACTATCACTCGAGGAGTATGAGCTTATGGAGCAGCACGCAACAGAGTTTGCCGCCATGGGCTTCGAGGTGGAGTATCGTGGCGAGGGACATATCGCCGTCATGGGTCGTCCTGAGATGCTCGATGTTGCCATACCGCTGGACGAGCTTATATACGAGCTACTCCACGGCATTGACAATGGAACGATGCCCGTAGATGAGGAGCGTGCACGCCTTGCCGAACTATTGGCACGTCGTGCCAGTGCGGGCTATGGCAAGAATATTCGTCGCACAGATGCCGAAGAGCTACTAAAGCGCCTCGAAGAGTGCGACAACCCGAGCTTTACGCCCTCGGGAGCACCCATCATGGCGGAGCTAACAACCGAGGAGCTACGCTCTAAACTAACGAGAAACTAACACTAAAGAGAGAATATCATGAGCTTTCGTTCACAATCTATTATGCCCCCCGTGGTGCTAAACCTCATAATGATAAATATCCTTGCCTTCATGGCGACACACATGTTGGGCATCGAGGAGAAATACTACATATTGGAGAACTTCGCACTCTTCCCTGCAGATAGCTGGTTCTTCCATATTTGGCAGCCCTTTACCTACATGTTCCTGCATGCAGATTTCTTCCATCTCTTCTTCAACATGTTCTCGTTGTGGATGTTTGGCCGCGCATTGGAGTATGAGTTAGGGTGGAAACGCTTCCTAATATATTATTTAGTATGTGGTATTGGTGCTGGTCTTGTACAGATGGGTATCGCCGAGATAGACCTCTCGCATATAGGTAACGATTTCGACGCTCGCATAGACTACCTACGAACTCCAACCTTGGGTGCCTCTGGCTCGATATTCGGTCTGTTGCTTGCTTTTGGTATGCTACACCCCAATGCTGTAATCATGCTTCTCATACCACCAATACCTATGAAGGCAAAGTGGTTTGTAATAATATATGGTGCGCTGGAGCTATTCCTCGGTGTATCTGGCAGCAGTGGCATCGCACACTTTGCACACTTGGGCGGTATGTTCTGGGGATGGTTGCTCCTTGTATGGTGGGCACGACGCGATAGAAACAAGTATATATATTAGCCGACAAATAGCAGACTATGGCAATAAACGATGGGTATATAGGTCGTTACTCGAGCGACACTCCTGCACGCAGGCGCTCGGCGCTTAGCATTGCTTTACGCGTGCTATCTGCCTTGCTCTCTATACTCCTCATCGGAGCTATGGTAATATGCTATATTACCCCATACGTGACCCCCGACACGTTGGGGTCACTAACCATCATCGGCATCTTCACGCCCGTAATATACATAAGCGTGATTATCATGATGTTGGTGATGACCATCTTCAAGCGATGGATATTCGCCGCAGCACTCTTTGTGGTGGCTCTCGTTGGCGTGCCTAACATAGATAAGTTCTACAATATAGACTTTAAGCGCCCCGTAGAGAAGCCCGCAGACCGCTCGGCAATCACCGTCATGAGCTACAACGTTCGTGGCTTCTACAACGACAATGGCGAGCGTGTGGTGGATGACTATGTTAAGTACCTAAGCGCCAAGGGTGTGCCCGACATTCTCTGTCTTCAGGAGTTTTCAAGCGACACTACCGATGAGAACCCCATAGACTCGCTTTACCGCCACACATACGGCACATTCTACATACATGAGAGCGTCGAGTCGGGAAATGTGATGCTGAGGACATATAGCCGCTATCCCTTTGTCAAGAGTAGCCAAGGTGAGATATCGGGACAAGATAGCGGCACGTCGCAGTGGGTAGATGTCATAATCAAGGAGAAGGACACCATACGCATCTTCAACAACCACCTCTACACGATGAGTATCTCGGAGGAGGATAGCGAGGATATAGCTCGCGGCAAGATACTCCAAGATGGAGGGCGTGTGCGTAGCATCGTGAAGCGTATAGCCGACAACTCGACAATACGCGCCAAACATGCCGATAAGCTTCATGAGGTGCTGCGAAGCACGCCGTATCGCAAGATTGTATGTGGCGACTTCAACGACACACCTATGTCGTATGTATACAACACCCTATCGGAGAACCTCAATGACGCATTTGTGGAGCTTGGTAGCGGCAATGGTTGCACATTCCGTCCTATGCACAACGTACTGCGCATAGACTACATACTATACTCAAATGGCATCGAGGGACAGACATACGAGGCAGACCACAGCGCGACAATGTCGGATCACCTGCCCGTGATTGCTCGATTGAAGGTGCTTAGATAAAACTCGCATATACTATGATACTTGACTCTATCCAGAATGCAGAGCGCTACTACGCCCTGCACCCACACTTTAAGATGGTCTTCGACTATCTACACTCGACCGATGTAAGGGCGTTGGAGGATGGCCGCCACGATATAGATGGCGACAAGCTCTTCGTTAATGTATCGACATTGGAGCTACGCCCCATGGACGCGGCACACCTCGAGGCACACAACCGCTATATCGACATTCAGGTTGTCGTCGAGGGCGAGGAGTACTTCGGTTGGAGCGAGCGCAAGGATTGCTCGAAGCCCGAGGGAGCGTTCGACGAGGAGCGCGACATCATCTTTTACAGCGACATGCCTCAGACACACTATAAGGTGCGCGAGGGTCAGTTTACAATCCTCTACCCCGAGGATGCGCACGCGCCAATGCTTGGTGAGGGCAAGGTCAAGAAGCTAATATTTAAGGTCGCCTATAATATTTTGTCATAAGTGTGTCGAGTGCTATACGCGACAAAAAAGATGCGGATGGACTGTACTTGACGTACTGCCTATTCGCATCTGTTTTTGTTAGCGACAGCAGATGCTGCCTTATCACGGTAAATCCAACTTGTTGTTAGGGTGGCGCATTAGCGCCGCTATCACAGCAAAATTTGTTGTCAGAATGGTGCAGATACAACGCTCGGCAAAAATGACGCCGATGGGTAGTACTTGATGTACGTCCCATTGGCGTCACTTTTTGTTAGCGGCAGTAGATGCGCTATTATCACAACAAATTACCTGCGGGCGACAAACCACGGATTATCCAACTCCTCCTTGTTGTACGCCAACGGCTCGCCAGAGGGATAGGCATGTGTGACACCTCCCGACTCGAGGAGTATCAGCTCACCAGCAGCAGTATCCCACTCGGAGGTTGTGGTGGTGCGTATATAGTAGTCGACAACGCCCTCGGCTAAGAGGCAGAACTTATAGGAGCTACCCTGCTCGACAACCTCGAGGTCGGGATGCTCGGCACGCAGCGTCTCGATATGTGCATGCGTCTCGTCGGTCTGGTGTGAGCGCGACACCGCAACCCTAAAGTTATCGTGTTGTGCCTCGGCAAGAGGAAGTTTCACAATGTTACTATGTATATCGTCATAGCTATATGCCGCCGCGGCATCGGGCACTACGTCATACATCACCCATGCGCCACGGCCACGCTCCGCAATATATATCTTGCGATGGTATGGGACGTAGACAACAGAGCTGATACATACGTTATTCTCCATAAGGGCGATGTTGACCGTAAACTCGTTATTACCCTTTATAAATTCGACCGTACCATCTAATGGGTCAACAAGCCAGAAGAGCTCCCAGTTGCGGCGCTCGTCGTAGAGCATCTGTCGTCCCTCCTCCGATAGTATCGGTATGCGCGTAGTACCCAACGACTCCTTGATGGTGTTGTGCGCCATGCGGTCGGCGATGGTGATGGGCGTGTGGTCGCTCTTCATCGCAACGTGGTAGTCCTCACTACTCTTATATATCTTCATGATGGCGGCACCGGCACGCACAGCAGCATTGAACTGCTGGGGAAGGAGATACTCACGGATACTCTGATCAATCATCGTAGGAAAGGTTTTAAGCGGTCAACAATAATAACAACGTAAAGTTAAAACAAAGTTTCGAGATAAGCAACAGATATGCGAAAATTTAGCTACATAAATGACAATATTTCCACATATAGCAAACCTTCATAAACAAAAACCAAAAGTGTGCCACACAATATAATGCAAAAATAATTCTTCGGAAGGCTTGCTATTTGGAAAATAATTCGTACATTTGCCGCGCTAAACA
>JAFVSV010000069.1 GCA_017503575.1 Alistipes sp.
AAAGTGAAAGCTTTTAGAAATCAATTCCGTGGTGTCAGCGATATACCTTTCTTTATATTTCGTTTAGCTACAATTTTTGCATAACTTTTTCGCGCCCCACCGGAATTTGCAAGTGAGCCACGATAAGCTGGCTCTGTCTGCGCCATACTCATGGCGTTAGCCTGCCCGAAATGGGAACACCCGAAATGCCTTAAGCTATGAGCTCTGCCCAGCCAAAAAACAAAAAGGATGACCTTTCGATCATCCTCTCTGGCGGTGCGTAGGGGACTCGAACCCCTGACCCCGTGCGTGACAGGCACGTATTCTAACCAGCTGAACTAACGCACCATTTTAAGAACTCACAACCTTTATTTCTCGATTGCGTTGCAAAGGTACTACAATTTTTCTTATCTGCAAATTTTTCGCCACTTTTTTTTCAAAAAAAATACTATTTTTTGAAGAACGAAAACTGCACGCTACCATAACTTCTTTGTTGCCAGAACTTTTCGTGCTCCGAGAAGTCATACTCCTTTGAGTGCTCGAAGATGAGAAAACCATCCTTCTGGAGGAGGTCGCGCTCGAAGACGAGCCTTATTATCTCGTCGCTACCCTCAAGATCGTATGGCGCATCCGAGAATATTATGTCGAACTTCTTGGCACAGCTCTTCAAGTAGAGGAAGGCATTAGCCTTCACAGCGTAGAAGTTCTCGAAGCCGAGCTCGCGGGCAGTGTTGCGTATGAAGTTATGGTGTACGCTATTTATCTCTACCGATGTGACGCTACGCGCATCGCGTGATGCGAACTCATAGCTTATGGAGCCAGTGCCCGAGAAGAGGTCGAGGATATCGCACTCCTCGAAGTCTACGAGGTTGCCGAGGACGTTAAATAGGTTCTCCTTGGCGAAATCTGTTGTGGGGCGAGCTCTTAGGTTGCGTGGTGGTGTTATTGTCCTACCACGATATTTGCCACTTATTATTCGCATACGATGTTCTTAAACGAGCGTTTGCAGAGCTTCATGAGACGTTGTGTGTCTCCCTCCGCGCGCGCGTACATATTATATATGTTGTATACTTTGTTGATGCTCTCGAGCATATAAAGGATGTCGGCATCACTCGCGACCTCCATGGCCTCAATAAGGCGTAGGCCATCGTTTGCCACACGCACATATATTGCATTTGTGCCGAGGTGTATCACCGAGCCATGCTCGGGCATGGGGCTTGTGAGCAGTGGGGTGGTGAAAGTTATCTGTTCGCCATACTCCTTTGTGAGCATGTCGTAGCATGCTCGACTCATAGCCATGATGGCTACCATCGTATCGTGCTGTGAGTGTACCACTACCTCGTCACCATCGACGATGACGCCTGTGGCGCGTAGCATCTCCTCATCGTTGTGGCTATCGAAGTACTCGACTGGAACTACGGCGCACTTGGCGGTGTCGACGATGGCGTGTATGTCGCTATGCTTGCCAGCGTTGATACCTCTAAGACTGTTGCTCGAAAAAGAGTGTCCACCCAACGGTAGTTGAATGGACACATAGCTCTTGTTTGTTGGGCTCATTGCTACTTCTTTGCGCGCTGATCCTCCCAGTTGCCATCGAGAGTTGCCTTCTCGAGGCTACCGAATGTTACACCAAAGTAGTATACGTCCATAGGTCTATGGCTCTCTGGATCGATATACTTGGGGATGATATTACCCTTATCATCCTTTTTAGTAGCTGTCATTACCGCATAGCAACCGAGGTTCCCCATCTCGCGAAGCATATCGGGATCACCCTCCGAGTTGTTGATATAGTAGTTGAACTTACCCTCGATGAAGTTCCAGAACTGCTGTGAGTACTCCTTGGTGTCGAGGAAGTCAACATAAGGTGCATGGCAACGGAAACGGCCATTCTCCTCATCAACATCAATGCGGTACTCCTTATTGTCGCTATAAGGGATAATGCAAATTTCATCAATCTGCTCGTCGGTGTAACCATTGAATACTATGTCGCGAACATATACTGTGTCGAGGATGGTGTTTGACCACTCTGGGTTTTTCTCCAACTCGCGAGCTGCCAAGAGACGATAGCTGGGCTCATACCAGATGGTATCCTTTGAGTACTTACCCCACACCTCGTCTACATAACCCTTCTTCTCCTCAAACTTACCGAGGTTGTTGGTGTCGTAGATATCTGTCTTGTTAACTACAAACCCATTCTTTGCAAACTCTACGATCTCTTCGCAGCTATTGGGATAGCGAGCTGCACCCTGATCCTTCTTTGCCTCACGGAAAAGCTCGACAACCTGCTTAACCTTCTTTGAGTGCTCGATTACTGCGGTATTACGCACCTCAATCTGCTCTTCTGCTGATACGTTCTCCTCGATCATCGAGAAGTTCCAGTAAAGCAAGCCGCCAATGGCTACTAATAGTAGAACCTGTACGACAATTAAAATGATAGAACTTTTTTTCATTTTCTGATTATTTGTTATTAAGTTTGTATCGTTGTTAAATCATTAATAATATTTCGGCATTATGCTTAACGCCCATATTTCGCATCAAATTTACGCAAAATTATCGTTCGAAGCAACAAATAATCAAAAAAAAATAGTAGAAAAACTATCGCAGTGGATTTCCGACGATGATTTCTCGCGTATCTTTGTGCTCAATGGTTATGCAGGAACGGGTAAGACAACCATCATCGCGGCATTCGTAGCTGCGCTCAATGACCTGGGTGTCAAACCGATACTTCTTGCTCCTACGGGGCGTGCTGCTAAGGTGCTCGCTCGCTATGCCAAGCAGGATGCCTACACTATACATAAACGCATCTACCGCGAGCGAACTACGGGGGACTATGAGTCGAAGTTCTCGTTAGACTATAATCGGGAACAAGGGGCAGTATTTGTTGTTGACGAGGCGTCGATGCTCTCTGTATCCTCATCCGAGGATGCCACCTTTGGCTCGGGTAACCTCCTTGACGACCTTGTGCAGTATGTCCGCTCGGGTAAGCGTTGTAGGCTTATGCTTGTGGGTGATGATGCACAGCTACCGCCCGTAGGCGATGATTTCAGCCCAGCGCTACAACCCGAGGTGCTCATGCGTTATGGCGATGTGGAGTACGCCTCGATGGATGAGGTGGTGCGCCAGTCTGTCGACTCGGGCATCCTGTTTAATGCCACGATGCTACGTTGTATGCTCGAAAACGGCATCTATGAGATACCTCACTTCGATATTTCGTACCCTGATTTTAAGTCGATTAACGGTGGTGAGCTCCTTGAACTTTTACAGGACTCATATGATAGATATGGGCGTGACGACACGATTGTTATCACGCGCTCCAATAAGCGGGCTAACCGCTATAATGAGGGTATTCGTCGCTATAACCTCTCGGCTGAGGAGGAGATTGAGAGTGGCGATATGCTTATGGTTGTTAAGAACAACTACCACTACGCCGAGCGCGATAAGGAGTCTCCCATGGCCTTTGTTGCCAATGGCGATGTCGTGCGCCTTCGACGCATACGTCGCTTCGAGGAGTTCTACGGCTTCCGTTTTGTCGATGCGGTGTTGGAGTTTCCAGACTATGGCGACTATGAAATGTCGTGTAAGGTGCTCTTGGATACGCTCGCTTCGGAGTCTCCATCGCTAACGCGTGACGAGAGTCGCCGCCTCTTCTATGAGGTAGAAAAGGATTATGAAGATATCAAGGCTAAAGCCAAGCGTATCAAGGCAATACGCGAGAATGACCACTTCAATGCCATGCAGGTTAAGTTTGCCTATGCTGTGACCTGTCATAAGGCGCAGGGTGGTCAGTGGCGTACGGTATTTGTCGACAGGTGCATCTTCGGTGACGAGCCCATGTCAAGGGATATGCTTCGCTGGCTCTATACCGCAATCACGCGAGCTACGGAGCGAGTATATTTGGTCAATTTCGATGAGCGTTTCTTTGATTAGTGTTTTGAAGTTTCAAACTTTTATCCTACCTTTGTAGGATATTAGAATATGGATATGAGCTCACGAGCAAAGAGAAATACTGATACCCCAAGCGAAGTAAAGGAGGTGCAGCAGAAGAAGTATGTCGAGACACCGCTGATGAAGCAGTACTACGAGATTAAGGCTGTGCATCCCGATGCCATACTTCTCTTCCGTGTAGGTGACTTTTATGAGACCTTTGGTGACGATGCCATCAAGGCGAGTACCATCCTCGGCATAACGCTCACGAGGCGTGCCAATGGCTCGGCATCGTCGGTCGAACTTGCGGGCTTCCCCTATCACGCCCTTGATACCTATATGCCTAAGTTGGTGCGTGCTGGTGAGCGTGTGGCAATATGCGAGCAGCTCGAGGACCCCAAGATGGTTAAGGGTCTTGTCAAGCGCGGCGTCATTGAGCTTGTCACGCCAGGTATTGTCATGGGCGAAAACCTCGTGGCGGGTAAGGAGAATACCTTTCTTGCATCGGTATATTTTGGTCGTAACATCACGGGTGTCGCCTTCCTCGACCTGTCGACAGGTGAGTTCTATGTTGCCGAGGGCGACAATACCTATATAGATAAGCTTATCAGCAACCTTCAACCCAAGGAGATACTGTTCCAGCGTGGCTGCGAGGAGCTCTTCAACGATACGTTTGGTACCAAACACTACACCTATCGTCTCGACGAGTGGGTCTTTGCCGAGAGCGTCAACCGCGACAAGCTACTCAAACAGTTGGGTGTCACAACGCTTAAGGGTTTCGGTGTCGAGAATATGGGCGCTGGTATCTCTGCAGCTGGGGCAATACTATACTACCTCGACTTTACGGAGCATAAACATACATCGCACATATCATCCATACAGCGTATAGACCGCGGTGACTCGGTGTGGATTGACCGCTTCACCATACGCAACCTCGAACTCTTCCACACCAACAGCACCAATCAGAAGGGTAGCTTCTTGGATGTCATCGACAGGACGCTTACACCCATGGGTGGCAGGCAGCTACGTCGCTGGGTGGCAATGCCACTGATGAGTGTCGAGAAGATTAAGATGCGACAGGATATTGTCGAACTATTTGTGGACGACTCGGAGTTTGTTGCTGCAATGCGTGAGCAGATTGCCACCATTGGTGACTTGGAGCGTATCGCCTCGCGTATCGCCACCGAGCGAGTAACGCCTCGCGAGCTTGTGCAGCTCAAGAGCGCCCTTGGTGCTATTGAGATAATGCAGGCGCTGATGCTCTCTACGGATAACGATGCCATGCACCGCATGGCCGAGAATGTCAATCCACTTGTAGAGGTTCGCAAGCGTCTTGAGAGCGACATATACCCAGACCCTGAGACCAACCAAATACAACGTGGTGGCATCATCGCCTCGGGCGTGTCGGCAGAGCTTGACGACCTGCGTCGCGTAGCGCTGCATGGCAAGGAGTACCTCTTGGCATTGCAGCAGCGCGAGAGTGAGGCTACGGGCATCCCATCACTCAAGGTCGCCTATAATAATGTCTTTGGCTACTATATCGAGGTGCGCAATACGCATAAAGATAAGGTCCCCGAGAGCTGGATTAGAAAGCAGACCCTTACGGGTGCAGAGCGCTATATCACCGAGGAACTTAAGGAGTATGAGCAGAAGATTATGGGCGCCGAGGAGCGTATCTTGCAGATTGAGTCAGAGATATACGCGCAGTTGTTGGCCTTTCTCGTGCAACACCTCTCGGCAATGCAGCGCGATGCCCAGGTCGTAGCACGCATGGATTGTCTGCAGTCCATGGCGCAGATTGCTGTCTAGCGTCGCTATGTACGCCCCGTTGTCGATGACTCGCTTCGAATAGATATCAAGCAGGGGCGCCATCCCGTTATCGAGACGCTGTTGCCCATAGGCGAGGAGTATGTGCCTAATGACGTCGTGCTCGACTGCGACAAACAGCAGATAATCGTTATTACGGGTCCCAATATGTCTGGTAAGTCGGCGCTACTACGCCAGACGGCACTCATCGTCCTACTTGCGCAGATGGGCTCATTCGTGCCTGCCGAGGCGGCACATATTGGCGTTGTGGATAAGATATTCACACGCGTGGGTGCGTCAGATAATATCTCGGAAGGAGAGTCTACCTTTATGGTCGAGATGTTGGAGTCGGCGAGCATCCTTAACAATATATCGCCTCGTAGCCTCGTTCTCTTGGACGAGATAGGTCGTGGCACGAGCACATACGATGGTATCTCCATAGCGTGGGCTATGGTGGAGTACCTACACAACAACCAGCAGGGTAGGGCAAAGACCCTCTTTGCTACACACTACCACGAACTTAACGAGTTGGAGAATATGCTCGAGCGCGTTAAGAACTACCATGTCTCGGTCAAGGAGATAGATAAGAGCATCGTCTTCTTGCGTAAGTTGGTTCGTGGCGGCACCGAGCACTCGTTCGGTATTCACGTTGCGCGTATGGCGGGTATGCCACGAGGCGTGGTACAGCGTGCTGATGACATCCTCGCTAACCTCGAGAAGGTGTATGGCTCTGGGGAGATTGTCCCCAGCCAGAGCATGACGAAACGCTCGAAGCGACGCGTGGCGGAGTCGGCTACGGAGAGCGCACACAATATTCAGCTCTCGATGTTCCAACTCGATGATCCCGTGCTTGTTGCCATACGAGACCAGATTAAGGGCTTGGATATCAATTCGCTTACGCCCCTCGAGGCTCTAAATAAGCTCAATGAGATTAAGCGTATTACAGGTTTGTAAACTACATATACCACAACATTATGATGACAACACAGGAACAATACATTGCAAAGATTAAGCAGCTTGTCGTGCAGCGCTTCGGTAGTAACATCACCTCTGCTGACGACTGTGTGGCGCTCTCAGATGCTGTTGAGCGTGCCGTTGGTGTGCGTATCGACATGCCCACGTTGCAGATGCTCTTCTCGCGCAATAGCCGTGTGGTGATGCCTCGCCCAATGGTGCTCTCGGCGCTATCTAAATATGTGGGCTACACGGGCTGGAGTGACTTCTGTACCACATGTAAGGTGGATGCCTCGGATAGTAATATCACCATTCCGGTACGTCGTCGCTGGGGCGTTATCATTGCTGCGGCGGTCCTCTTTGTCGTTGTTGTCGCAGGCGTTGTTATGCTTCTTGGTCATGGTGGCTCTGAGGAGCAGGGTAGTGTGGCGCCCACACCCTATGACTATGTCGTTGAGGATGTAGAGGAGATGTGGTTGGCGCGCACCGAGGGTCACTATGTATCATTGCGCGTTTATGATGGTGCTAATAGTCTGGCCTTTGATAGATATGTTGCCGAGTTCACTGAAGAGTTTTGTGCTGACCTCGAGGCGTTTATCGCTAATGATATTCGCACGAGAGCCCTTGTCGAGGAGGTTAGTGTTGAGGGTAGAGATGTAGATGCCTCTGCCAAGGCTATTGCTACGAAGTGTATCGCTATTCTTGATGAGTTGAAGCCTTAGTCGGGCGCTTCGCCCCCCCCACAGATATCTTCCCGCCATAACAGCGTAAAAAAAAGAGCTTGCCAATATATGACAAACTCTTGTTTTGTGAGTGAAGAATCCTACTTATTCTTCTTATCGTAGCGCTTTGCGTAACGGCTCATAAACTTATCCACACGACCGGCGGTGTCTACCAACTTCATCTTACCTGTGTAGAATGGGTGAGATGTGTTAGAGATTTCCATCTTATACACGGGATAGGTTTCGCCGTTCACCTCGATGGTCTCCTTTGTCGAA
>JAFVSV010000070.1 GCA_017503575.1 Alistipes sp.
ACGTCTGTTGTGGGCAAATATCGTCAAGGCTTACAATCCTACGAAGGATTGCTCGGCTAAGATGATAGCACACGCCGTAACTTCTACTTGGAATCAGACTGTTTACGATCCATACGTGAATATGCTTCGTGGCACAACCGAGGCTATGTCGGCAGCTATTGCCGGTGTACACTCTTTGGAGGTACTTCCATTCGACTACGCCTTCGAGCCCGCAACAGAGTTCTCAAAGCGTATTGCTCGTAATGCACAGCTTCTCTTGAAGCACGAGTCACACTTCGACCAGGTTGTTGACCCTGCTGGTGGCGCATACTACATCGAGTCGCTCACCAACAGCATCGCTAACGAGGCTTGGGCATTGTTCCGAGAGATTGAGGCTAAGGGTGGTTACATCGCAGCATTCCGCGAGGGCTTCATCGTTGAGCGCGTTAAGGCATCGGCAGCTGCAAAGGATAAGAACATCGCTACACGTCGTCTCATCCTTCTTGGCGCTAACCAGTATCCTAACTTTACGGAGGTTGCTGACGCCTCAATCTGTGAGTGCAAGGTTACTCGCGAGACAAAGGAGGGCAACGTCCTTGTTCCTTACCGTGGTGCTATGGCATTCGAGGCTATGCGTATGCAGGTTGACCGCTCGGGCAAGACGCCTAAGGCATTCATGCTCACATGTGGTACTCTCGGTATGGCACGCGCACGCGCACAGTTCTCATGTAACTTCTTCGCATGCGCAGGTATCCGCGTAGAGGATAACACCTTCTTCAAGACGGTTGAGGAGGGCGTTGAGGCAGCCTTGGCATCAAAGGCAGAGATCGTTGTTGTCTGCGCATCGGATGACGACTATGCAACAGTAGCACCTCGCGTCAAGGAGCTCTTGGGCGACAAGGCTATCTTGGTAGTGGCTGGTGCTCCTGCATGTGCTCCCGAGCTCGAGGCACAGGGCATCACCAACTTCATCAACGTGAAGAGCAACGTTCTTGAGACCTTGAAGGATTACTTGAAGAAGTTAGGCATCTAATCAGTTTATAGCTATGAGAGCAAATTTTTCAGATTTAGAATATAAGGCTGCAGCAACAGAGTGCTGCACCAAGAAGAACGCTCCCAAGGAGGATTGGTTGACTGCCGAGCGTATCCCCGTAAAGGAGAACTATACGGCTGCCGACCTCGAGGGCATGGAGCACCTCAACTATGCAGCAGGTATCGCACCCTTCCTTCGCGGTCCCTACTCAACAATGTACGTTATGCGTCCTTGGACTATCCGTCAGTATGCAGGTTTCTCTACTGCTGAGGAGTCTAACGCATTCTACCGTCGTAACCTTGCAGCAGGTCAGAAGGGCTTGTCTGTAGCGTTCGACCTTGCAACACACCGTGGCTACGATGCCGACCATCCACGCGTAGTGGGTGACGTAGGTAAGGCTGGTGTGTCTATCTGCTCGGTAGAGGATATGAAGGTGTTGTTCAATGGTATTCCATTGGATCAGATGTCTGTATCTATGACCATGAATGGTGCCGTACTTCCAGTATTGGCATTCTACATCGTTGCTGGTTTGGAGCAGGGTTGCACCCTCGATCAGCTCGCTGGTACCATCCAGAACGATATCCTCAAGGAGTTCATGGTGCGTAACACCTACATCTACCCACCTGAGTTCTCAATGAAGATTATCGCTGATATCTTCGAGTACACATCGAAGAACATGCCTAAGTTCAACTCTATCTCTATCTCTGGTTACCACATGCAGGAGGCAGGTGCTACCGCTGATATCGAGTTGGCATACACCTTGGCTGATGGTCTCGAGTACTTGCGCGCAGGTATCAACGCAGGCATGTCTATCGATGCCTTCGCACCACGTCTCTCATTCTTCTGGGCTATCGGTATGAACCACTTCATGGAGATTGCAAAGATGCGTGCTGCACGTCTTCTCTGGGCAAAGATTGTTAAGCAGTTTGAGCCTAAGAATCCTAAGTCGTTGGCATTGCGTACTCACTCGCAGACCTCAGGCTGGTCACTTACCGAGCAGGATCCATTCAACAACGTAGCTCGTACGGCTATCGAGGCTATGGGTGCAGCATTGGGTCACACCCAGTCGTTGCATACAAACGCTTTGGATGAGGCTATCGCCCTTCCTACCGACTTCTCGGCTCGTATCGCTCGTAACACCCAGATCTACATCCAGGAGGAGACTAACGTATGCCGTTCGGCTGACCCATGGGCAGGCTCATACTATGTTGAGGCACTCACACACGAGATTGCACACAAGGCATGGGAGCACATCCAGGAGATCGAGCAGCTTGGCGGTATGGCAAAGGCTATCGAGACAGGTATTCCAAAGCTCCGTATCGAGGAGGCTGCAGCGCGTAAGCAGGCTCGTATCGACTCTGGCGTTGAGACCATCATCGGTGTTAACAGCTACCGCTTGGAGAAGGAGGCGCCTATCGACATCTTGGCAGTAGATAACACTGCTGTTCGCGAGAGCCAGGTTAAGCGTTTGCAGGAGCTTCGCGCTAACCGTGACAACGCCGCAGTAGAGAAGGCATTGGCAGCTATCACCGAGTGCGTACGCACAGGTGAGGGTAACTTGCTTGCATTGGCTGTTGAGGCAGCTAAGGTTCGTGCATCTCTCGGTGAGATCTCGGATGCTTGCGAGAAGATCGTAGGTCGCTACAAGGCCGTTATTCGTCTTAACTCAGGTGTATATTCAGCAGAGGTGAAATCAGATTCAGCATTTGAGCAGGCTAAGCAGATGTGTGCAGAGTTTGCTAAGAAGGAGGGTCGTCAGCCCCGTATTATGATTGCTAAGTTGGGTCAGGATGGTCATGACCGTGGTGCAAAGGTTGTAGCTACTGGCTACGCTGATATCGGCTTCGACGTCGATATGGGCCCATTGTTCCAGACTCCAGAGGAGGCAGCAAAGCAGGCTGTGGAGAACGACGTTCACGTTGTTGGTGTATCGTCACTCGCAGCAGGTCACCTCACTCTTGTTCCTCAGATTATCGCCGAGCTTAAGAAGCTTGGTCGTGAGGATATCGTAGTGGTTGTTGGTGGTGTTATCCCCGCACAGGACTACGACCAGCTCTATAAGGATGGTGCAGCTGCAATCTTCGGTCCTGGTACCCCTGTTGCTACTGCTGCTATCAAGATTATGGAGATCTTGGCAGAGTAACATCTACGCGTCGCGATGCCTCGTGTGTCGCTGACATAAAGTCTCTCGGGATGGCTTCGGTCGTCCCGAGATTTTTTGCGCCTCCATGCTGTCATTCAACCTGATATATATCCTTATGTCGGCGTTATATCTTCGATGCTTTATGCTTAAATGACAATACATTCGCCCAAATTATTTGTATGTTAGAAATTAATTTGTACCTTTGTGGGCTAATTGTGTGAAAACTATCGCCTGTCGTAAGGTGGTTTTCTTTGGCGGATACGAATATATTAATTATAAAACTATACTTTTATGACTATTACAGCATCAGACATCAAGATCGGCATGTGCGTTGAGATGGAGGGTAAGACATTTATCGTCGTTGACTTCCAGCACTGTAAGCCTGGTAAGGGCCCCGCTTTCGTGCGCTCAAAGCTCAAGAACCTCGAGAATGGTAACGTTCTCGATAAGACATTCTCTTCAGTATCACAGAAGATTGAGCAGGTACGCGTGGAGCGTCGTCCATATCAGTTTACTTACGAGGATGACCTCGGCGCTCACTTCATGCACACCGAGACCTTCGAGGAGATAAACATCGACAAGAACCTTATCAACAACGCAGACCTTATGGCTGATGGCCAGATTGTTGAGGTTATGTTCCACACAGAGAAGGAGACCGTCCTCTCTGCCGAGCTTCCTCCAATC
Source organism: Alistipes sp. (assembly GCA_017503575.1). Classification (GTDB taxonomy): domain Bacteria; phylum Bacteroidota; class Bacteroidia; order Bacteroidales; family Rikenellaceae; genus Alistipes. Next base: position 3,840 of record JAFVSV010000070.1, read on the forward strand.
GTCGATATGGAGGTTACCTATACCGAGCCAGGTGTTCGTGGCGATACCGCTTCAACAAACTCACTCAAGGCTGCTACCGTAAACACTGGTGCAACAATCAAGGTGCCTTTGTTCATCAATACTGGTGATAAGATTCGTGTTGATACTCGTACTCGTGAGTATTACGAGCGCATCAAGTAATTTTTGATGATAAGACCGCATCTGCGGCACATCCCAGAAAGTAAGAGACCTCGGGCTGTACTTCTTGTACTATCCCGAGGCCTCTTCTTTTGCGATGCACCACATCTACAGCCTTCTAATCAAAAATTGATTTGCTGTGATAGGGGGCATTCTCGGTACATTCCAGAAAGTAAGTGACCTCGGGCTGTACTTCGTGTACTATCCTGCGGTAGTCTCTTTTGCGATAGACCAAGCCAGACCCTTTCTATTCATCAATTAATTTGTTGTGATAGCAACGCATTTGCAACGTTTCAATCAAATCCACGGATGAGAATACGCATAGAGTATCTCCCATCCAGGGAATTATCATGTCAGCGCCACTACTGCACTACTCTGACAACATATTAGGTTGTGGTGCTAATTAGGGTTGCGATTGATGAGTAGAGAGAATTTAGGGAGCTTAGCGTATGCTCCGTAGTCTCCTTAACCTCCCTAATCTCACAGTTGTCTCTCTCTCATGCGGGCATCGCCTGCCCACTTTTCATCGTTGATTTCTTCTCTTGTCTCTCTTCTTGATATGCTTCATATTGAAGAATAGACTCTCTGATGAGCGCAACTTGTTAGGCTTCACGTGCTTATGCTCGAAGCTTGTGAGTAGTCCCCATGCGGCCTGCTCGACCTTATTCATAAGTAGTAGTGGGTAGTCGCGGTTATCCTCCATCCAGCGGCACACCTCGGCGAAGGCCTCCTTTGAGCTATGGCCATCCAACAGCATGCCTACCCAGTCGCGAGGGAAGAAGATGTCGCCCGTGCGCTGCACCTCGCGCAACTCATCCAAGGCGGGGTATATATACTTGACAGCCGTCCCCTGGCGCAGGTGGTGGTTCAGATAGCCGAGGGCTGCACTTGTCCAAGGCTCGGGACGTCTATTCTTAGGCTCCATAAACGTGGCAAACAGCTCGTTGCGCACCCTCCCGTCGGGGTGTACAGCGCGCATTATAAACTCGAACTGATTGCATCTGTCGGGGTTGGTGATACGTGCAAGCTGCGTCTCGTAAATCTCATCGTAATACATAGGATAGCGCACCGCAAGCTCGTAGGCGAGGGTCATATAATCCCTCTCATTAAGCTCCTTGTCGCCCTCGGTCCGCCATATATCGAAGTAATACTTTACGATAATCGTCTCGGAACGCATGGTGTGAGCAAGAGTCATCTTTAGGTTGCGGCGTAGCGAGCTATCGTCGTGCGTTGTAGCAATCTCCCATAGGCGCTCCTCATCCTCGGTAGTGCCCACACGACGCATGGGTAGTGTGAGGTAGCTGTTAAGTGTCGAGGCGATAAGGTAGTTATCCTCCTTCGGTAGGTAGCTTAGTATGAAGTCGAGCCAGCGGCGCGAGTCGAGGCTGCTTGACGTCATCCAGCTATACTCATACACCTCGTTGAGTGTCATGATAAGTGACTGGCGCATGAGGTCATCCTCGATGGTTGCCATATTCTCGGTGAGCCATGCTACAACCTCCTTGGGTAGCACGAAGTAGCCATAGCCACGACCATCGCTATTGGGTAGTAGCATCTTGACGTCGCGTGGCGCGATATACTCCACGGTGCCCGCGGGGATTGTCACCTGCTCCATGGTGCCATCTTCGTAGACCAGTGCGCAGTTAAAGCTCTGCAGTCGTCCCTTTCCGTCATGGTTGGATAGCAGCCATCTGCCCTTATACTTGTATAGATAGATGGTGCCCATATGTGCTTTGCCTATCCAGTGATAGCTCATGCTGGCGATGTCGGCATCTGTGTGTCTGTCGAGGATTGCCACAAGGTCATCCCACGTTGCGTTGCCGTAGGCGTAGGTGCGCAGGTACTCCTGTATAGCCGCCCTGAATGCCTCCTCGCCCATAACCTCCACAATCTTCTCCATCACGATGGGCGCCTTATTATATATTATCTGTCCGTAGATTAGGCCAGCGTTATTTAGGTTGTCGAGCTCCTGGCGTATCGGGGTGCTACCCGTGGTGCGGTCCTCGTCGTATGCTGCATAGGTGTAGGTCTTCAGGCGGTTGAGGGCATGGTTTACCTCTGGATATAGCGGCTCGGTCATGCGCGCTGCGAAGTAGTTGGCAAAGACCTCCTTGGTCCACACATCGTCGAACCACGCCATCGTGACGTAGTCGCCAAACCACATGTGTGCTGTCTCGTGTGCTATAAGTTGTGTGCGGCGTAGCTCCTCGTCGAGCGAGGGGTTTGCGCCAAGAAACATCCGCGTGTCGTTGTAGAGCGTAGCTCCCGTATGCTCCATGCCGCCATACTGGAAGCCTGGCAGTATCACAAAGTCATACTTCGCGAAGGGGTACTCGATGCCCGTATACTCCTCTAACCACTCCAACGATGCTGCCACCTGTGCGAAGATGGTGTCGAGCTGCGCAAGGCGCTGTGGGTCGGTCTCGCGGTAGTATGCCGTGAAGCGGTGCTTGCCATCGTCATAGGTGCGGTGGTAGAGCTCGCCTGCAACGAACGAGAAGAGGTATGTGCTTAGTGGCTCGGTAGGCTTGAAGCGTATCACATGGCAGTCGCCAACGGTGTACTCCGTATCCACATCGGTATTCGACACCGCCACCCAGTTGTTAGGTATGCCGAGCGTCAATGTGTAGGTAGCCTTAAGGTCGGGCTGGTCGAAGCAGGGGAAGAGCGTGCGTGCGCGGTCGGGAACGAGGAGCGTGTATACAAAGTCGCCACTATTGTTGAGCGACTGGTAGTCGATATCGAAGCGTATCGTGACGCTATTTTCGCCCTTGGTGCATGGTACTATGATATGTTCGTTAAGGAGCTTGTATCCATCCGTTAAGCCGTTAACCGATAGAATGTTATCTAACTTGCGGTAGTCGATGATTAGCTCGCCATCGCACTGCGAGTGAAGCGTTATGGTGACCATGCCTTCGTCTTCCATTAGGTCGAACGATAGGTCATATCGTAGGTCGCTGATATTGGCCTTGCGGTGTTTGGCAAGCTCGCGGCTGACGCCTGCATCGTAGAGCGTCGTGGGTTGCTCGGCCATGGTCGCGGTGATGGCAAAGAGTAGCGTAAGGGTTGCAAATATTCTTCTCATAGTCGGCTCTTGATTTTCTACAAAGATAGGAATAATTAACGAATATTTCCTATATTTGTGGGTGTAAAAATTTAGAAATCTCCATGAGACGCATAGTTGTAGCTCTCGACTCGTTCAAGGGGTCGCTTACATCGCTCGAGGCAGGCACGGCATTTGCCGAGGGCATTGGCGCTGTGTGCCCCGATGTGGAGGTGCGTGTTGTCGCCATCGCCGATGGTGGCGAAGGCATGGCAGAGGCGGTCGCTATGAGTGGTAGGGGAGTGCTATGTGAGGTGGCAACGTGTGATGCTCGGCGTCGTCCTATTATGGCGAGCTATGCCATTATGGATGAGGATAATACGGCGGTTATCGCCATGGCTGCGGCATCGGGATTAACACTCCTCGACACCGCGGAGCGCAACCCATTAGTCGCCTCGACCTATGGCACGGGTATCATGCTTCGCGACGCCCTTATGCGGGGCTGCCGAAAGATTGTCGTGGGGCTGGGCGGTAGCGCTACGAATGATTGTGGCGTGGGTATGCTTATGGCTTTGGGATATCGCTTCTACGATGCTGATGGTGAGGAGCTTACTGTGCCCATAGATATCCTTGAGCGAGTGTCGCATCTCTCTGATGATGAGGTCATTGCACAGCTTGCCGAAGCAACGATAGTGGTGGCATCGGATGTCGACAGTCCGCTCTATGGTGAGCGTGGTGCTGCCCATGTTTTTGCGCCACAGAAGGGTGCTGATAGCGCTATGGTAGAGCGTCTCGATGCGGCACTTCGCCGCTTTGCCACGGTGGTGGAGGGCGAAGCGCAAACGCCATTGGCACACGCTGCGGGTATGGGTGCTGCGGGTGGCATGGGCTATGCCCTTGCGAGGTTTATGAATGGAGTGATTGTGAAGGGCGTAGATGTGGTGCTCGACATGGTTGATTTCGATGCCCTGATTGCTGATGCCGATTTGGTTGTGACGGGTGAGGGATGTATTGATAATCAGACCCTTATGGGTAAGGCTCCATCGGGTGTTCTGCGTCGTGCGCAGCGCCTCGGAATACCCTGTATTGTCGTTGGTGGCAGGGTGGACGAAAGCGTTAGGTTTGAGCGTAGAGGCTTTGCTGCGGTATATGCCGTGACACCCGTAGATATGCCACTCGAGGAGGCTATGCAGACTCCCCGAGCATACGAAAATGTGCGTCGTTGTGCTGCGAAAATTGCACAAACTTTTGGTAAATAACGCCCTTACTCGAATACTACTTTATCGACACAGATGTCGTGTTTGTCGCATGGTAGATAGTCGAATATCTGGCAGCGGAAGGCTATGCCAATCTTCGCGGCGCGAAACGCTGGCTGCGACATATACTTATCGTAGAAGCCGCCGCCACGACCAAGCCTCTCGCCGCGTAGCGTGAATGCGCGTGCGGGCACTATGATAAGGTCTATATCTCCCGCTGCGAACTCCTCATCGCCCACGGGCTCCTCGATGCCGTAAGCGCCCCGTTGCATGCCATCGGGTGAGTAGTCGTAGAAGCGCATGATGTCGCCCTCGACGCGGGGAACGACGATATGTTTACCCATCTGTGGCCAGCGTTCCAAGGCTATGGCTGTGGGTACCTCGTCGTTCATCGCGGCAAAGAGGGCTACGCTCTCTGCCGAGCGGAAAGACTCCATCGTCTCGATAGAGCTAAATATTTGCTCTGCCGCACGGCTCTTCTCCTCCGTGCTCAATGCTCCAATTCGTTGACGCACCTCGCGTCTTATCTCCCTTTTCTCGTCCATGTTGCGGCCTATTATTACCAAATTATCCAAATTATTCGATTTTACTATGTAAAAAGTGCGATTAGGTATTGTTAATATCTAAACAATTCTTATCTTTGCAGAAGCAAATGGGTGTGCGTATCCCATTCTGCATCGCAAAGAGAGCAATTGATCGACAAAACTATTTACAAATATAATTAATTTTTTTACACTATGAGCTGTTTTCTAACTAATTCATCGGTGGGAAAGAAACTCGTTATGAGTATCTCGGGATGTTTCCTCGTACTCTTCATCCTTTTCCACATGGCAATGAACCTCACGATGCTCTTTAGCCGCGAGGGTTACAATGCAATTTGTGAGTTCCTTGGCGCTAACTGGTACGCTCTCGCTGGTACTGCCTTGTTGGCTGCTGGCGTGGTTGTTCACATCGTCTTCGCCGTGATTCTTACAATCAACAACTACCGCGCTCGTGGTAACCAGCGCTATGCTGTTACCGTTCAGGAGAAGGGCGTATCTTGGTCTTCAAAGAACATGCTCGTCTTGGGCGTTGTCGTAGTTCTCGGTCTCTTGCTCCACCTCGTTCACTTCTGGTCGAAGATGCAGCTTGTTGAGATTCTTAACTCGCAGTATGCTACCGTAACGTACGAGGGCATCACTGGTCAGGTAGCTCCTCACAATGGCGCTGCCCTTATGTGCATAGTATTCTCTAAGTGGTACAACGTAGTACTCTACCTAATCTGGTTTGCTGCTTTGTGGTTCCACCTCACTCACGGCGTATGGTCTATGTTCCAGTCGGCAGGCTTCGCTAACGACACATGGTATCCACGCTTGAAGATGGGCGCTAACATCGTTGCTACTCTTATCTTCATCGGCTTCGCAGTTGTTGCCATCATGTGCTTCTTGAACCACGAGACATGGTTCACAGAGTCAATAGCTGCTCATTAATAAAGTGTTAACAATAAAAACTAACATATACTATGGCTTATAAATTAGATGCTAAAACACCAGCAGGTGCATTGGCCGAGAAGTGGAGCAATCACAAGGCGGCTATCAAGGTAGTGAGCCCTGCTAATAAGCGTAAGTTGGATATTATCGTTGTAGGTACCGGTCTTGGTGGCGCCTCTGCAGCTGCTTCTCTCGGTGAGCTCGGCTACAACGTGAAGATATTCTGCATCTCTGACTCACCTCGTCGTGCTCACTCTATCGCAGCACAGGGTGGTATCAATGCAGCAAAGAACTATCAGAACGATAACGACTCGGTATATCGTCTCTTCTACGATACAATCAAGGGTGGTGACTATCGCGCTCGCGAGGCTAACGTATATCGTCTCGCCGAGGTCTCTAACCTCATCATCGACCAGTGCGTAGCGCAGGGTGTACCTTTCGCTCGTGAGTATGGTGGCTTGTTGGCTAACCGCTCATTCGGTGGCGCACAGGTATCGCGTACCTTCTATGCTCGTGGTCAGACCGGTCAGCAGCTCCTCTTGGGTGCATACGCTGCCCTCAACAAGGAGATTGCAGCAGGCTCTGTAAAGTCATATCCTCGTCACGAGATGTTGGATGTTGTTGTTGAGAATGGCGAGGCGTGCGGTATCATCGCTCGTAACCTCGTTACTGGTGAGATTGAGCGCCACGGTGCTCACGCCGTAGTTATCGCTACGGGTGGTTACGGTAACGTATTCTTCCTCTCGACAAACGCCATGGCATCTAACGGCTCTGCAGCATTCCAGTGCTACCGTAAGGGTGCAGGCTTTGCTAACCCTTGCTTCACACAGATTCACCCTACATGTATCCCCGTACATGGCACACAGCAGTCGAAGCTAACGCTTATGTCGGAGTCGTTGCGTAACGATGGTCGTATCTGGGTTCCTAAGAAGATGGAGGATGTTAAGGCCATCCGCTCGGGTGCAAAGAAGCCATCGGACATCGCCGAGGAGGACCGCGACTACTACTTGGAGCGTCGTTATCCTGCATTCGGTAACCTCGTACCTCGTGACGTGGCATCACGCGCCGCTAAGGAGCGTTGCGACGCTGGTTATGGCGTTAACGAGACAGGCTTGGCAGTATTCCTCGACTTCAAGACCGCTATCGAGCGTCTCGGTAAGGATACTATTAAGCAGCGTTATGGTAACCTCTTCGACATGTACGAGGAGATTACTGACGTTAACCCTTACGAGCAGCCTATGCAGATATTCCCCGCTGTACACTACACCATGGGTGGTATCTGGGTTGACTACAACCTTATGACCACTATCCCTGGCTTGTACGCTATCGGTGAGGCTAACTTCTCGGATCACGGTGCTAACCGTCTTGGTGCTTCAGCTCTTATGCAGGGCTTGGCCGACGGTTACTTCGTCCTTCCATATACTATTGGCGACTACCTCTCAAAGAAGATTCAGGCTCCAAAGGTGTCTACCTCAACTCCTGCGTTCGACGCAGCAGAGAAGGGTGTTCGCAACCGTATCGAGCGTCTCTTCGCTATTAAGGGTAACCAATCTGTTGACGATATCCACAAGCGCCTCGGTCTCATCATGTGGGACAACGTAGGTATGGCTCGTACTAAGGAGTCGTTGGAGAAGGCTATCGTTGAGATTCAGGCTTTGCGCAAGGAGTTCTATAAGGACCTTAAGCTCGTAGGCACAGAGGACTCGTTCAACGTCGAGTTGGAGAAGGCATTGCGTCTCGAGGACTTCTTGGAGCTCGGCGAGCTCATGGCACGCGACGCCCTCAACCGTGAGGAGTCTTGCGGTGGTCACTTCCGCTCGGAGCACCAGACAGAGGATGGCGAGGCCTTGCGTCACGACGACAAGTTCGCTTACGCAGCTGTTTGGGAGTACAAGGGTATCGACAACGTCCCCGAGATGACTATCGAGCCTCTCGAGTACGAGTTCGTACACCGCGTACAGCGTAACTACAAAGACT
>JAFVSV010000071.1 GCA_017503575.1 Alistipes sp.
CTTGTTTTGTTGGGTGCTTAATGAGTTTAGGGAGCCTAACTCTATGCCCGTTTGTTGTCTGAAAGGTTGTATTTGGCGATTTGTCGATGGTTGAAAAAGCAGAGTTTACTAAACGTAAATGAGCATTGTTCGGACAATCAAAGCGTCAAAGATGACCCTTTATCACAACAAACTACTTGAAATCTAAATACTCTTTAACGTACTTGATCTCCTCCCAGCGATACTCCTTGGTCACCTCGACAGTTACCTTGCGCTTCTTACCCTCGAGGAGCTGCTTCTCCTCGTACGACAAGACGATGCCCTCCTCCGAAGCCTCGTTGAGTTTGGCAATAATCTTGATGCCATCCTTGAGTAACACCTCCACCGAGCTACCTATAATCTTCTTGTACTGACGCAGTAGCTTAAGCTCCGAGCCTATGCCTGCCGATGCTACCATCAACGAGTAGTCCTCAACCTCGCGGTCGAGCTCCGCCTCGATGGCACGATTTAGTGCTGCGCAATCCTCCAGCAGCACGGCACTATCACTATCTATGAGCAACTCTATCTCGCCCATAGGTGTGGTCTTGCAATCGACAACGAACATGTCGCTATCCTGCAAGTGACGCTCTGCAATCTCTATAACTCTCTTAGCATCAATCATATATCCTAATGTTTTGTATCGTTTCGTCGGGTTATATCTACGAAATAAGGGGACTCCCGTCCCCTTACTCTCGCACTTTTACGGCGCAAATATAGATATTATTTTTCTAATTTACAATATATATAGGTATTTTTTGCTACCATACCGTCATGGCGAGCGCCATCACCACCGCAAGTGCAGAGACTACAAGCGTAAATATCGACAACATTAGTGTGCGTCGTGGCGATAGTCTCTTGCCCATATATTTGAAATCCTTGAACGACTTACGATGCCAAAGATTGATGTTATCTCTCAGCCATTTAGCATAGCCCTCGATGTCGAGCCTACGGTGCTCGATAAACCAGCTCTCCGTGGCGTTGTCTAACTGTGGAGCATCGCACCACGAGAAGGCCTTGCACCACGCCACCTCGTGCATTGCTGCGGCATCACTCGCAGGCTCTATGCCGAGGCATACGACAAGCTCGTTCTTATTGCCACCATGCCAATATTGACGCTGCTTCATGGCTGCCGCTATGCCCTGCGTTGCATCGAACAGAAGTACAAAGATATGTATTTCGGCTTCAGCACCATAGTAGCCATTTATGCACTGTATTGCGCGCTGCATCGAACTTGTCACCTCGACCCCTTTAAGCATTGGCGATGCGAGTACTGCATCGACATCAATGCCCTCACCCTCGAACGGGGGATACTCTATGAGGCCGATAGTTGCAGCCTCTTTGTCCGATATCTCCTCGTGTCTAAAGATGGAGTTCGAGTCGCGCACATAGTTGATATACAACCCTTCGTATGTGGCAGTAACCAAGTGCTCATAGTCGTCATCGAACAGTAGCCTTTGACCGCCACCACCCGCCACACAATTGGTATGCGGAGGGTATATCTGCTCCTCTTCGGTTGTCCACATATTACATATATCGTAGTAGCTCTCTGCCGCAATGTCGATACACTCTTCCGTATTGAGCTCACAGAACCACTCGTCGGGATGGTGAACATAGGTCACGACCCTGCGCGTATGCGTCTTACCTCTCGAGTCGGTATATGGCACATATTGCACCACGCGCTCCGTCCATGGCTCATGGTGATAGATGGCTGTGGCATAGCCGCTAAGGTACTCCCTATCACGTCGTACGCGGTATACCGCCCAGACAACAGCCATCTCAGCAATGAGCGCGAGAATGAGATATAGCGGCCACCACTCCGTGACACCCACCACGATATAAGTCACCGCCATGGCGGCAACAGGGAGTATGTAGAGAAGACGATACACCGCTCTACCTATGAGAATAACTCGATGTTGTTCTCACGACGAGTCTTGACAACCTCCGCCGTAGCATCTGATGTTATCACCTCATACTCGATAGTGCTCTTATTCGATATAAACCACTTCGAGGGCATCGACTCGAGGAGCGTTTCGCGCACACGGATGATGTCAAGCATGCGGTGCTGTGCAGAGGCGAATAGCGAACGCTGCACCTCGATAGACTGCATAAGCTTGTCGTAGAGACGTGTGTCGAAGTTGGGATTCTGCTCCTGTATCATCTTGAGAAGCTCATTGTTATCGCCAGAGTAGCGACCCGCGATAAGCTCGGGGTAGATCTTCTCGAAGGTCTTGCGGTACTCATCCGTGACGCCCGCCTCCTGCTTTAGTGTCTTCCACATGGTGTCGTACACCGACTCAATCTTACCACGCTGCGCCTCAGCCTCTTTGCGCAAGGCAACCTCACGGTTGTTGTAGCTGAAGTACATGGCAACAAGTGCTATGACAAGCACTCCGACAACGATTAATGCGATAATCATATTGTTTTGTTTTTAAGGTTTCGATATATCACAACAAAGGTACGATATTTTAGCGAATAATGCTACACTATGTCCACTTTTTTGCACCCTCCTAATCCCAAACGATTGTCTGAAGTAGGTTGTCGCTAAAGTTCTCACTATCTGGCTCAAAGCGCTTGTTACACACCGGACAGTAGAAGGGAGCGCTCTCGTCGCCATCCTCGCCACATGTTGGACACGAACAGTAGAAGCCAATTCCCGCCTCGTGGTCGAAATGTGTACCACAACGCTCGCAACTCATCTTGTATATTACGCCCATAAATCTATGAATTTTAGGTTAACACTTAGTATTATGGTGCAAAAGTAGAGATGATGTTTGACAATTAGCGTCAATGGGCGGTGTATTTTTAGAAAGTATATGGTGTGTGGCGCTTTGAGTTATAACATTTTTTTGTATCTTTGTATAACTAACACCACAAAATTGATAAAGCATATATGTCAGTTGAAAGCACAGTGAGAGCGGTGACAACGCTCCGCCTCACGGAGATGAAGCAGCGTGGCGAGAAGATTGCCATGCTCACCTCGTATGACTACTCTATGGCAAAGATTGTCGACCAGGCAGGTGTCGATGTCATCCTTGTTGGTGACTCGGCGGCTAATGTCATGGCAGGCTTCGAGACCACACTCCCTATAACTCTTGACATGATGATCTATCACGCCAAGTCGGTTGTTCGTGCCGTGGAGCGTGCGTTGGTTGTCGTTGACCTTCCGTTTGGTACATATCAGGGTAACTCGAAGGTTGCCCTTGACTCGGCCGTGCGCATCATGAAGGAGACCGAGGCTGATGCTGTTAAGCTCGAGGGCGGTGAGGAGATTCTCGAGTCGGTAAATAGAATCCTCTCTGCCGGCATCCCTGTTATGGGTCACCTCGGCCTTACGCCGCAGTCGATACATAAGTTCGGCACATATAACGTGCGTGCCAAGGATGAGGCTGAGGCCGAGAAACTTGTGCGCGACGCACATCTCCTCGAGGAGGCTGGTTGCTTTGCGGTGGTATTGGAGAAGATTCCCGCGAAGCTCGGCAAGCGAGTATCCGAGGAGTTGCGTATCCCTACTATCGGCATTGGCGCTGGTAGCAACACTGATGGTCAGGTGCTCGTGGCGCACGACATGTTGGGTATCACACAGGCATTCTCACCGCGTTTCTTACGTCGTTACGCTGACCTTGGCACGACGATATCGGAAGCTGTCGGCCACTATGTCGACGATGTTAAGAGTCGCGATTTCCCTAACGAGAAGGAGCAGTATTAGTGAGTAGACAACAAACGATAAATCGGGGATGACTAAAAAGTAAATTAGCCATCCCCGATGTTTTTGATGTTCAACTGATTAGTTGCTCTCTTCGGCTGTTTTAACACCCTTGAGTGCCTCGCGTAGGTGTGATGGGAAGTCGCCCTTTATGTCGCGTTCCATGGCGAGTATCATGCTGCATATAGCGCGTGCCGAGGAGCTGCCGTGGCCAATCATCACGGGTGCGTTTACGCCCATAACCTGGAGGCCGCCTACGCTCTCGCCATTCATGGCATCCCAGAAGTCCTGCTGCCAGTAGAGCTTTGGCACTATGCGTCCGAGTACGGGGCGCACGAAGTTCTTGAGGCGAGGCTTGCCGCCGCCGAGCTTGAAGTTTATGCGGTATAGTGCCTCTGCCATCTTGAGGATGCTATTACCCACAAAGGCATCTGCCACTACGACATCGGCGGTGCGGCCCGTGAAGATGTATGATGCTTCGACGTTACCCACAAAGTTGTACTCTTTGGAGTCCTTCATCAACTCATAGGTGGCCTTTGCCTGGACATTACCCTTGCCCTCTTCCTCGCCAATGTTGAGGAGTGCTACGCGAGGGTTGTCGAGGTGCAGTACCGACTTGGCGTATATCGAGCCGAGTAGTCCATACTGCGCCAATACTTCGGGCTTAGCATCTACGTTGAGTCCTACATCCATGAGGATGCCACGACGCAGGCCGTGCTCCGAAGATATTGTAGGGATGAGTGTTGCTAACACGGGACGTATGACGCCCTCGATAGGTTTTATCACCTGCATTGAGCCTACCATCATTGCGCCCGTAGAGCCAGCACTCGCGAAGCCATCTATCTTCTTGTCGAGCAAGTAGTTGAAGCCCACGGTGATACTTGAGTCCTTCTTTGCCACGAATGCCTTTGCGGGGTGGTCACCCATCTCGATAACCTGAGTGGTAGGCACTATGTCGAAGCTATCGTCTGCGGCATTATGCTTCTTCATGAGCTCTCTAATGCGCTTCTCGTCGCCAAACAAGACGATGCGGCTATCCTTATCAATGAGCTTAAGCGCTCTCACAGCACCCTCCACAGCCACCTCGGGTGCGAAGTCGCCACCCATAGCGTCGATACCTATCTTTATCATGAGTTGAGATTTTATGTTTACGATAAAAACAAAAGGAGCACAACCACTTATGCGGTGTGCTCCTTAAATGTTGAAGACTACTCAGCTGCCTTCTTCTCGATAGCGAGCTTACCGCGATAGAAGCCGCACTCGGGGCATACGCGGTGGTAAAGTACTGCTGAACCGCAGTTTGAGCAAGTTACTACAGTGGGAACTACAGCCTTGTAGTGAGTTCTTCTCTTGTCGCGTCGTGTAGACGAAACTTTGTGTTTAGGATGTGCCATCTTACAATATAATTTTTAAGTTTTATGTTTCATTTTAGTCACACTAATAGGCTGACGGATAAGCCATTAGCTTGACTCTATACTCTAATTATTACCACACTTATCTATCGCTTTCCTCAATCTTTCTCTCTTTCTCCCTCATTCACACACACACACACTCTCTCTCTCGTTCTCCCTCATTCACACACTCTCTCTTTCTCTCTC
>JAFVSV010000072.1 GCA_017503575.1 Alistipes sp.
ACTTCATCGACGAGGATGAGAGTCTTGCGTTTTACCAGCATAAGCTACAACTACGCATAGGCGTTGCCTTTTAACATCGGCACGATTTTGGCTTGACATAGAGCGTGTAACATTAACAACATACTCTATGGACAAGTTCGACAAGGGCGGTCTTTCATCGGAGAATGGCCGCCCAATTGCTGATAATCAGAACAGCCAGACGGCAGGGGCGAGAGGCCCCATGACCATACAGGATACATGGCTGATGGAGAAGCTCGCACACTTCGACCGTGAGGTGATACCCGAGCGACGCATGCACGCCAAAGGCTCTGGAGCCTACGGCACATTCACGGTTACGCGCGACATAACTCAATATACGCGAGCCTCGATATTTGCACATATAGGCAAGCAGACGCCCTGCTTCGTGCGTTTCTCGACGGTAGCTGGCGAGCGTGGCGCTGCCGATGCGGAGCGCGACATTCGTGGCTTCGCGATGAAGTTCTACACCGACACGGGCAACTGGGACTTGGTAGGCAACAACACCCCAGTATTCTTTCTACGCGACCCGCTAAAATTTCCCGACCTCAATCACGCTATCAAGCGCGACCCGCATACGGGCATGCGCTCGGCAAATAGCAACTGGGACTTCTGGACGCTACTTCCCGAGGCGTTACACCAAGTGACAATAACGATGTCTCCTCGCGGCATACCCGCCTCGTGGCGTAATATGCACGGCTTTGGCAGCCACACATATAGCTTCTACGACAAAGACAACCGTCGCACATGGGTCAAGTTCCATCTGCGCACCATGCAGGGCATCAAGAACCTTACGGATGCCGAGGCGGCGGATATCATTGCCGAAGACCGTGAATCACACCAGCGCGACCTCTACGAAGCTATCGAGCGTGGCGACTACCCACGATGGCTTATGCAGGTGCAGCTTATGAGCGAGGAGCAGGCCGAGAGGTATCATATCAACCCCTTCGACCTCACAAAGGTGTGGTACCACGGAGATTTCCCACTCCACGATGTAGGCATCCTCGAGCTTAACCGCAACCCCGAGAACTTCTTTGCCGAGGTAGAGCAGGCGGCATTCAACCCTATGAACATCATCGAGGGCATAGGTCTCTCGCCCGATAAGATGCTGCAAGGACGACTGTTGTCGTATGGCGATGCACAGCGCTACCGTCTCGGCGTCAACCACCACCTTATACCCGTAAATAGACCCCGTTGTCCATATCATAGCTATCATCGTGACGGCATGATGCGCACCGACGATAATGGTGGTCGCACCATAGCCTATGAACCAAACAGCTACGGTGAGTGGCAAGAGAGCCCGCACGTCAAGGAGCCTCCAATGCGTATCTATGGAGATATGATGAGCTACCCCGAGCGCGACTTCGACGATGACTACTATACACAGCCAGGCAAGCTATGGCGTCTCATGTCATCCATAGACAAGGAGGCGACGTGCGAGAATACAGCGCGAGCAATGAAGGGCGTCGAGTACTTCATCAAGTGTCGACATATCCGCAACTGCCACCTCGCCGACCCCGAGTATGGCGAGGGCGTAGCCATGGCACTCGAGATACCACTACGCGAGGCTCTTGTTGCCGACGACCCAGCACACCCAGCATGGGATAGACGTGAGTTATAACCAAATGCCAATATACCTATGAATAGAATACTTCAGACATTATTTCTCGCTGCCACAACACTATCGGGCAGCAGCTACCACTCTGTGGCATGCACAGGCATATCACTCAAGGCTGCTGATGGCAGCTATATCCAGGCACGCACCATCGAGTGGGCATACGGCGCTCTCAAAAGCGAATATGTCATAATCCCTCGCGGCGAACATCTACGCTCATACACCCCTACGGGCGCCAACGGCATGGAGTTCACATCGCGTTATGGTGTGGTGGGACTTGCGGTTGTCGAGCGAGAGTTTATCGCCGAGGGGATAAACGAGATGGGACTCTCGGCAGGACTGTTCTTCTTTCCGCGCTATGGAAGTTACGAGCCGTATGACGCCAAGCATAATGCCACAACATTAGCCGACCTTCAGGTTGTGCAATGGGCTTTAACTCAGTTTGCTACCATCGATGAGCTAAAGGAGGGGATGAAGCATGTTCGCGTCGTGGGATTAGAAAAGACAGCCGTTGTACACTGGCGCATTGGCGACGCTACGGGACGACAGGTAGTGATGGAGATTGTCGACGGCGAGGTGCACTTCTTCGAGAATAGCGTTGGCGTGCTTACCAATGCACCGGGCTTCGAGTGGCAGTTAGCAAACCTCGAGAACTACGTCAACCTACGCCCCGGCAGTGCACAGAACTATAAGCTCGGCGATGTTCTGCTCCAACCCCTCGGTGGCAGCTCGGCAATGTTGGGTCTCCCGGGCGACTTCACACCTCCCTCGCGCTTTGTGAGAGCTGCCTTCTTCCGTAACTCCGCACCACAGCGTAAGGATGGCTACGCCACCGTATTGCAGAGCTTCCACATCCTCAATAACTTCGACGTGCCCATAGCCATCGAAAACCCCACGGAGAGCGAGCTGCCGAGCGCTACGCAGTGGACATCATCCATAGACCTAACATCGCGTAAGGTCTACTATAAGACTGCGTACAACAATACGATACGCTGCATAGACCTCGCGAAGATAGATTTTCAAAAGGTTAAGTATCAATCACATCCATTAGACACAGAGCAAGCACAGCCTGTCGAATATGTAGAGATTGGATAGTGCGACAACTCCATCAACAAGGGGTAGTATCAGTTTTACTTATAGCTATATAGTTATATAATTTGGCAATTTTTTGGAACTGCGAATTATTATTACGATATTTGCACCGTAGAACAGAATAAGAGACTATTAATAATTATAACTATGGAGACTAAAGAGAGAGTACTAACAGTAATGAAGGAGGCAGGTGAGCCTTTGAACGCAGGTAAGATTGCAGAGCTCAGTGGCATCGACCGCAAGGAGGTTGACAAGGCTATGAAGCAGCTCAAGGATGAGGGTGCTATCGTATCGCCTGTTCGCTGCAAGTGGGAGCCTGCGAAGTAGAGCCTTCCCATATATGTGATGAGCGACACTCCGCAGTGGGTGTCGCTCATCTTCTTTTATCTTGTAAATCAAATCTTTAGAAGTCGTCAT
>JAFVSV010000073.1 GCA_017503575.1 Alistipes sp.
ATTCGAGGTTCGCCTTGTTCCTGAGCGCGACTATCAGTTTGTTGTTTGGGCTGATGTTGTTACCGACGGTAAGAACGATACAGACAACCACTATGTAACAAAGGATGCTAACGGTAAGAGTACCCTTGGCAACATCACGCTCAATGGTGAGTGGGACGCTATGGATGAGAGCCGTGACGCATTTACTGCTACCGAGCTTATCGAGGACTTCAATGGCTCAAAGGATATCGACATCACATTGAAGCGTCCTTTCGCTAAGTTGCGTGTTGTGACTACCGACATGAAGGCTCTTAACGACCTCGGTATCACTCCTGTTTATGCTGTTGCATCATACACCACTACGCACTACGAGTCATTCGACGCATTTAATGGCACTTACACTGGTGAGATTTCAAACAAGACTCACGAGTACGAGATTGCATCTTATGGTGAGACTGGCGACAACATGACCCTCTTCACTGACTACTTCTTTGCCGAGAACGACATTGTAAAGTTCAACTTCGACGTTTACGAGGATGATGCTAAGGCAAATCTTATCAAGTCCAACTCATTCCAGACCGATATCAATGTTAAAGCTAACTACTTGACCACCATCAAGGGTAATATCCTAACTGACGGCAAGGGCTTCACCGTTACTGTTGAGGACAAGTTTGCTAATCAGAGCAACCCAGAGGATGATCCTTACTATGTGGGAGTATACGCAGGTGCATACAATGAGACTATCAAACTTAAGACTGGCAAATACATTTTCAACAACGCAACCATAAACACCACAGCAGGTCCGGCTATCGAAATTTTGGACAATGCCGAGGTTACTATCTGTGTTCAAGGCAACCTTAAGTTGGTGGGTGCTACTCATGGCATCTATGTCCCTGCAACATCAACACTTACTATCGAGGGCGTGGCTACAACTCGTGCCACAGCTGAGAAGTTTGGTAACCTTAACGTGGTTGCTAAGGGCGGTTACGGTATCGGTGGTACAGAGGCAAATGTTACTATCAAGAACACTACTATCGACTATATCTGCGGTTGGCCAATTCAGCCTTTGTTCATAAAGGATCCTAACTATGGCAAGTCTGAGCCAGAGGGCTACTCTGCTATTGGTGGTACTAAGATTGTTCTTGAAAACGTAGAGATTAAGAAGGCCGAGGGTGGTAGCAAGGCTGCCGCTATCGGTAACCGCTACTGGCAGTCTACTGATATTACCATCAAGAACTCTATTCTTGGTGACATATTCGGTGGTAACGCTTCGGCAGCTATCGGTGGCTCACGCTACGCAGAGAATAGCAAGCACAACATTAACATCAATATTGAGAACTCTACTATTACTAACGCTGTAGGTGGTCAGTTTGCTGCCGGTATCGGTTCGGGTTACGACACTCACTGCTCGGCAAACGACTCTAACGCTGTAAACAACATCGTTATTACTGACTCTAACATCACCGTTAAGGGTGGTCAGTATGGTGCAGGTATCGGCACTGGTTATCACTCAGCAGCCCTTACTGGTTCTATTGATGCTGCATCTACTATCAATGCTACTGCTGGTGAGTCACGCGAGAAGTATACTCTTGCACAGAACATCGGTTACGGTGTTGTTGATGCAACACGCGAGTTCAAGGATGCCAACGTTACATTCGAGGTTGCTGGGGTGGTTATCCCATCGCCAGTAGCTTACAACAATATCGTAACAGTAACAACAATCGAGGAGCTTCAGGCAGCTCTCGACGATGCAAAGGATGGTGATAACCTTATCCGCTTCGGTGCTAACATTGCTGGTATTGCAACTATTAAGCAGGCCGACAAGAAGAACATCCTTTTGGATGGTTGTGGCTACGAGTTCGATGGTACACTCTACATTCATGGTAGCTCACGTTATACAGGTGCGGAGACTCTTGACATCGCAAATGTAAACTTTAAGTCTGATGTAGCCAAGTGGTTTATCGACTCAAATAGCACGGTAGAGGCTGAGCGTTACGCTCATAACGTGACTATTAAGAATTGTACCTTCACAAGCGAGGCTGCTGACAACAGCGTAGCAATATGTGGTGCTCGTTTCCGTCAGGCATACACTGTTACTTTCAAGGATTGTACAGCTACCAACACATTCTACATGGCTTGGTTCACTGGTTGTTCTAACCTCACCGTGGAGGATTGTGAGGTTATTAACAACGAGGAGGGTATCACATTTGGTCCATGTAACAAATCAGTAATTAAGAACTCAAAGATCGAGGCAGACCTCTACGGTGTACGCTACGAGGCAACTACATCATACGAACACAACGTAACAATCGAGGATTGCGAGCTCAAGAGCTTTATTCCTGTAAGTGTACGTTATATCAAGGCTGGCACCAATAAGCCTATCAATGTCGCTTTCAGCGGCACCAACACCTTGACAAAGGGCGGTTTGTACGATGTAGCATTCTGCGCTAACGAGTACAAGAGTGGTGTTGCTCCCGAGATGGCTACTGGCGAGTGGACTATCAGTGGAGATGAAAATTACACTGTATTCCCCAAACAGTGGATCGTAACAAACGAGGCTGAGCTTCAGGCGGCTATAACTAATGCAACTGCTGAGTTTAGCACAATTAGCTTTGGCACTGACATTACTGGTAACGCCTATATCGCTCAAAGAGAGGGCATCGACCTCGTTATCGATGGTTGCGATAAGAAGTTCGATGGTGGTTTCATCGTTGATGGTAAGAACCGTTCAACTGGCACTGATAAGGTCTTGTTCCAGAACATCAACTTCTATACTGAGACAACAGGGGCGTTGACATTTATCTCTTGCCCCGGAACATACAATGGCGAGAACGAGCGTTACTCACACAACGTAACTATCGACAACTGTACATTCTCAGCAAAAGAGCTATCGGAGAATGTTGGTGCTATCAACGCTCAGAAGACTTACCATCTCAAGGTTACTAACTGTGAAGCAAGCAACCTCCACTCATTGCTTCAAGTGCAGAGCTGCGACAACGATGTAACAATCGAGAATGTGGAGGTTACTAACTGCAAGAGCGGTATATCTGTAGGCAACACCAAGGATACTAAGATCACAAATGCTCAGATTGATGTTCAGAAGTATGGTATTCGCCTCGAAGGCGCAGGAGAGCGCGAGGTAGCAGTTACTATTGATGGCAATAGCTCAATCAAGGCTTATGCTCCTATTGTAGCTCGCAAGGTTACTGATGGTTGCAATGTAAAGATTGACCTTTCGAACAACACAACATTGACACGCACTGGCGAGGGCCTTTATGATGTTGTTGTTGCAAGCAATAAGGATTATGAGGATGGCAATGTTACTCCTACAGCTCCTACTGGCTCATGGAGTGTTGACAATGCTGGCAGCGCCAAGATCTTCCCTGTAAAGCCAGTTGCAAAGGTGGGCAACGTTGAGTATGGCACACTCGACGAGGCTATCGCTAACTGGGCTAACAATACCACCCTTACCTTGCTTGATAACGTAACACTTAGTGATGTCGTAACAATCAAGTCTACCGAGCACCATATCCTTAACCTTGGCACTTATACATTGACAGCAGCCGAGGGTAAGAATGCTTTTGAGATTACCGCTTGTGGCACTGGTGCTTCAGAACGAAATGCAATCACCATCAATGCTGATGCAACAAACCCTGGTAGCATCAATGCTGGGAGCAAGGCAATTGTCTACTACGACTACTCAAAGGGCATAGCAGCAGGTGCTGACGACCGTCCGATAATCAAAATCAACGGTGGTGTGTTTAATGCTTCTACAGCTTCTTTTGGAACTGCAGGCATATACTTCAAGGGTGGCTCTAAGGCACGTCAGGCCGCAACACTAAACATTAGCGGTGGCGAGTTCTACTGTTCAATCAATGGACAGAGCAAGTCGAAAATGATAATCTCTGGCGGTTTATTCCACTATAGTGTAGGCTCACAGGGTGATAGCACTGCTAATCGCCTTATCTCGGGCGGTACATTCAAGACCTTGGGCTTTATGACAGCTGATTCAAACAACACCAAGTTCTGGTTCGGCACATCAATGGGGAATAGCAATGTAGGTTTGTACATCAACGATGACAACTACCTCGTTGTTGGTGGTCCAGTGATCACCGAGTTTGGCGATAAGTTCAAGGCTAAGGCGACAAACGCAACAAAGTGGAGTAGCTATTTGCAGTATAGTAGTGCAGCAACCAACGGCTTGTACTACACAAATGCCGAGATGGCTATCAAGAAGCATGGCGAGGCAAATGTTGTGCTTCCATAAAGCGCTTAACAGCCAATAACCAAGGAGAGCGGCCAATTGGGTCGCTCTCCTTCGTTTATATGGTATGTGGAGGGTGATGCAGTGCTTCGCGATAACGATTTAACGCGGGCAGCGCCCGCAAATATTGCTAATTTCTAATTGCTATTTGCTCACTGCTAATTGCTGATTAGAACAGGTACTGCTCCTTGCGCACACGCTCAACAAGCGTAAATATCTCGCGCCAAGCATCCTCGCCAAACGTCGTGCCCACAACCTCGATAACCTTACCCGCCGTGATAGCTCCGATGGTGCCACACTGGCGCAACGACAAGCCCTCGCACAAGCCCGCCATAAAGCCCGCAGCGTAGAAGTCACCAGCACCCGTAGTATCGACACGCTTGGCAGCAGCCATAATGCCCACATGCACAACATCGTCACCACGCTTAATAAGCGCACCCTTCATGCCTATCTTCACAACGACAAGCTCGCACATACGACTGATGGCGTTGAGCGCATTGAGCGGCTCCTGCTCGCCCGTAAAGGCGCGTGCCTCATCCTCATTAGCAAAGAGTATATCGACATACCTATCAACAATATCGCGCAAGAAGTCGCAGTTCTCCTCAACGACATTGAACGACGCAAGGTCGATAGCCACCTTCAGACCATGGCGCTTCGCCTTCTCGACAGTCGAGCGTATAAGGTCGTGGTCCTGCACCAAGTAACCTTCGATATATAGGCAGTCGTAGTCGTCGAAGACTGCGCCATCTATATCCTCTGCGTGGAGGTCAGCCGCAGCACCAAGGTGCGTGACAAAGGTACGCTCACCATCGGGCGACACCAACGCCACACACTTGCCCGAGCGATGCTCCGAGCGCAACATATAGGGTGCAACGCCAATGTTACGCAGCGCCTGCTCGTAGAACTCGCCAGTATTATCCTCGCCAACCTTACCTATGAAGCCCACATCGCAACCGAGGCGCGCCATGGCGCGTATGGTGTTGCCCGCAGAGCCACCCAACGAGAGTGAGTAGGGACAGCCAGCAACCGACTTCGACACCTCCGTTTGCAACTGGCTATCAACAAGGCTCATAGAGCCCTTGGCGAGCTGATACTCTGCGAGCACCACATCGTTAGAGAGATTTACAAGCATATCGGTAAGCGCATTACCTATGCCTATCACACGTTTAATCATGGGTTATGTAGTAACTTATTTGGGTTTCACTTCTATATTGATAGTATCTTGACAATATCCACCCCTTGGTGGTCTACGGTGCGGACATGCGTCGTAGCCTTGACAAAGGGGACGTAGACAAGCTCGCCATTCTTGATGCCTATCATCACATTGCGCTGACCTTCGCGTAGCGCTGTGATAGCCTCAACGCCCATGCGCGAGGCGAGGATGCGGTCAGCAGCCGTAGGCGAGCCACCACGTTGCAGGTGGCCAAGAATCGTGACACGGGCATCATACTCCGGAAACTCCTCCTTGACACGCTGCGCAAGGCCAAGGGCTCCTCCCGTAGTGGGATTCTCGGCGACGAGCACGATAGCCGAATTTTTACTCTTGCGGAAGCCGCGCTTAACGAGGTCACCAAGCTGATCTATCTCGGTCTCCATCTCGGGGATGATTGCCGCCTCGGCACCCGATGCTATGGCGCTATTGAGCGCAAGGTCGCCAGCCATGTGTCCCATAACCTCAACGAAGAAGAGGCGTTCGTGGCTTGTCGCCGTATCACGAATCTTATCCACCGCCTCGATGATGGTGTTAAGGGCGGTATCATAGCCTATGGTCTGGTCGGTGCCACCAAGGTCGTTATCAATAGTGCCGGGCAGCCCGACGATAGGTATGTCGTACTCCTCGGCAAAGATACGAGCTCCCGTGAGCGAGCCATCGCCGCCAATGACAACAAGGGCGTCGATGCCCGCCGCGCGCATGTTATCATACGCCTGACGGCGACCATCCACCGTAGCAAACTCCTTGCAACGTGCCGTCTTAAGGATGGTGCCACCCTGCTGTATGATGTTGCTCACCGACTTTGAGGTGAAGGGCTCCATGTCGTTATATACAAGGCCATAGTAGCCACGCTTGATGCCTACAACACTCAACCCATTATATATCGCTGCACGCGTCACAGCGCGTATCGCCGCATTCATACCCGGAGCATCGCCACCCGAGGTGAGGATGCCTATACACTTAATCTCTGCCATCGTTTCACATTTATAGTACGCAGGCGCAATAAACATACCACCATGCTATGGTGGTAGCACCCGCCCGCAGACAACACATTTCACCATTACAAAGGTACTACATTTTTTTCAATCGCAAAACTACATCGCCACATTTAGCCCCCATACGCGCCTCCAAGCCATATTTCGTAAACTTATGGAGCACTATGGATATATTATTGAAATAAAATCACTATCTTTGTCAACAATAGATATCAAGCCATGCTACTACACGACAAGCTCAAAGCATACAACATCATACTCGCCTCGGCGTCACCACGCCGCCGCGAGCTACTACGCGCCACAGGCATAGAGTATCGCTTAGCCGAGAAGTTCGAGTGCGAGGAGCACTACCCCACCACCATCGCCTCGGTGGATGTGGCGCCCTACCTCTCGGTGCTCAAGAGCCACGCCTACCCCACGCCCCTCGGCTACAACGACCTGCTCATCACCGCCGACACCACCGTGGTGTTGGGCGACAAGGTGTTGGGCAAGCCCCACGATGCCACGGAGGCGTGCGCCATGCTACGCGAGCTCAGCGGCCGCGAGCATAGTGTCGTGACAGGCGTGACGCTACGCATGCGCGACAGCGAGCGCACCTTCGCTGCCATAAGCAAGGTACGCTTCGCCACGCTCAGCGACGAGCAAATAGAGTACTACGTCGCCAACTTCCACCCTATGGATAAGGCGGGTAGCTACGGCATACAAGAGTGGATAGGCTATGTCGGCATCGAGGGCATCGAGGGCTCTTTCTTCAATGTCATGGGGCTCCCCGTGCAGCGCCTATGCCGCGAGATTGAGGCCTTTATCGAGACCCTGCCGTCGTGCTACATGTAACGCAACTAATTAACAACAGATAACCTATGAAAAGAACCTTACTACTTGTCGCTCTCATCTTTGCGACATCGTTCTCGGCAGTTGCCGACAAGGGCATGTGGTTGCCCTCGCTCATCTCGAGCCGCATCAAGGATATGAAGCAGAAGGGCTTTAAGCTCTCTGCCGAGGATATCTACTCTATCAACAAGGCATCACTGAAGGATGCTGTGGTGTTGTTCGATGGTGGCTGCACGGGTGAGATTGTCACCGAGCAGGGTTTGCTCCTCACCAACCACCACTGCGGCTACGACGCCATACAGGCGCTATCTACCGTTGAGCACGACTACCTCACAAATGGCTTCTGGGCTATGTCGAATGCCGAGGAGCTGCCATGTCCAGGTCTCAAGGTGCATATCCTCGTACGCATGGAGGAGGTCACCGAGCGTATCGCTGCTGGCGAGAGCCGTGACGAGATTATCGCCAAGGCCGAGGCCGAGGGCGTAGGCTTCAAGGCCTCTGTCGAGTCAATGTACTACGGCAACGAGGCATACCTATTTATATATCGCGAGTTCTCGGATGTGCGCCTTGTGGGTGCGCCCCCTACGACCATTGGTAAGTTTGGTGCCGACAACGACAACTGGATATGGCCACGCCATACGGGTGACTTCTCGGTATTCCGCATCTATGCCGACAAGGATAATAACCCCGCAGCATATAGCGCCGACAACAAGCCATACACACCTGCACGCCACTTCAAGATATCTACCAAGGGCGTTAAGGAGGGCGACTTCACCATGATATACGGTTTCCCAGGCAACACCCAGGAGTATATCACCTCGGATGCGGTGCGCTATGTAGCCGAGACCTCTGACCCTCTGAAGATTGAGCTTCGCACACAGCGTCTCGACATCATCGGCGCAGCACAGGCGCAGTCGTCGGAGACACGCATTAAGTATGCTGCCAAGCAGGCAAACATCGCCAACGCATGGAAGAAGTGGCAGGGCGAGGTCAAGGGCATCAACCGCCTTGGCACGCTCGACAAGAAGCTTGCGTACGAGGCACGCTTCCGCGAGGATAACCCCGACAAGGCATACCTCTTGGACTCACTCACCGAGGCATATAACCGTAACTTCGAGGGCTACTTCACCTACGAGCTTTACAACGAGACCCTTCGCGGCATCGAGCTTCAGCAGGTTGTGCGCATAGGCCTCAACCCCGCCCTCAACGACGAGCAGAGGGCTGCTGCCATGGCACAGTTCTATAAGGACTTCGACGTGAATGTAGACCGCCAGCTCGCTGTAGCTATGCTTACCGCCTACTACGACAATGCCCTTGTTACATCGGACACTCTCGACAACCTCGTTGAGAAGCATGGCGGCGTTCAGGCATACGCCGAGTGGCTCTACGACAATACACAGCTTGGCACTATCGAGGGCGCAACTACCGAGGCAATCATCAACGACCCTATCACCGAGTTTGCCTTTGCCATCGAGCCTATCAGAGAGTACGCATCGCAGTACGCCTACCGCAACTTCAGCAATATACCAGATATCGAGCGCTGGTATCGCCCATACGTTAAGGCACTTATGGAGTGGGATAAGGAGCGCGCCTTCTTCCCCGACGCAAACCTAACGCTGCGTGTTGCTTATGGTAAGGTTGCGGGCTACGACTATGCCGATGGCGAGTACCACCTACCACAGACAACGTTAGAGGGTATCATCGCCAAGGATAACCCCGAGATATATGACTACAATGTGCCACAGGCACTGCGCGACGCCTACGCTACGAAGGAGTATGGCCGCTGGGGCAGAGAGATTAATGGTAAGTATACCGTTCCTGTCTGCTTCATCGCAACAAACCACACCACAGGTGGTAACTCGGGCTCACCCGTTATCAACGGCAAGGGCGAGCTTATAGGCATCAACTTCGACCGCACATGGCTATCAACGATGTCGGATATCGAGTTCGACGAGACGTTGTGCCGTAATATCATCTGCGATATACGCTACGTCTTGTTCGTCATCGACAAGGTGGGTGGCGCAGGCTGGCTTATCGACGAGATGGGTATCAAGTAGACGAGGATTATACATTATCAAAAAGAGTCGATTGGTTGATAAATCAATCGACTCTTTTTTTACTTTTTTTCTGAAAGATGTTGGATTATTGAGATATTATACATATATTTGTCACTGAAAGCCTTAGTTATAACCCCCTGATTATTAGTGCATTGCACTCGGTCGGGGGGGGGTATTTTCTTGATTATCAGGCAGTTACCCCACCACAACACCCCATTCCCATTGAATATTAAGTACTTAGAAGAGACTATTTTTAACAACTTTTAACTTTTTATTCTATGAGAAAATTTTTAGCTTTAGCTGCCGTGGTGCTTGGATTGGCATCATGTCAGACAGAGCCTGAGGGTCTCGACGTAAATGTTGGCGGTGAGCAGACCGTCATCGTAAACGTCACAGTCCCCGAGGCTGAGACCCGTGCTGCTGGTACAAACAGCGCTGCGGGTGCATTTGCAAATGGTGTTCTTGGCACTGAGAGCGACAACACCACTATGCGTTACATCCTTCAGGTTTACTACAATGGTGAGGCATCGAAAGAGCGTCTTGTTGAGTACAGCGATGGCAAGAGCGTAGCATTCGAGGTTCGCCTTGTTCCTGAGCGCGACTATCAGTTTGTTGTTTGGGCTGATGTTGTTACCGACGGTAAGAAC